>NZ_RCNW01000134.1:0-24133 GCF_004307605.1 Pseudomonas sp. Sample_24 | reverse complement strand
TTGTTCTTGGTCAGGTTGTTGAGCAGCACGTTGAGGCTGAGGATGTCGTTGGACACCAGCAGCTCGGTGGCCGAGGTGGCCGTCTGCGTGGTCAGGCTTTCGCCCAGGGCATCCGCCTGCTCATGCATGGCCTGCTTGAACTGCAAACCCATCACGCAGGCGTAGATCACCAGGGCCAGAGCGACCAGGATCACGTTATGGCTGGCAATGCGCAATGCAATCGGTACACGGCGGTGACGCAGTGCCCGGAAGATCAGCAGGAAGAAGTTATCGGTTTTAACTGGCGTGGGCCGGTTCACTTGAGCTCGGCTCTTTTGTCCGTGAAGTTGACGCGCAGTATAGCGACAGGCCCTAGACCGTCAAAGCGCTCACGGTGCCCGATGGTCACTGAAAGTGGGTAGAATGCGGTTTTTTTCCACCTGCGGGGGTGCGCCTTGCGCGAAATCGTCCTGATAAACATCACGGGAGTCGACCGTCCGGGTCTGACTGCGGCCATTACCGGCGTTCTGGCCCAGGGTGGTGTGAACATTCTCGACATCGGTCAGGCGGTGATCCACGACACCTTGTCGTTCGGCATCCTGGTTGAAATTCCCGATACCGAGCAAGGTAAATCCGTGCTCAAGGACATCCTGTTCAAGGGCTATGAGCTTGATCAACAGGTGCGTTTCACGCCGGTGTCCGAAGAGGATTACCAGCAGTGGGTCGGCAACCAGGGCAAAAAGCGCCACATCGTCACGTTGTTGACCCGCAAGGTGACTGCCGGACAACTGCAGGCCGTGAGTTCGATCACCGCCAAGTACGGTTTGAACATCGATCACATCGATCGCCTGTCCGGGCGCATGCCGCTGGATACTCCGGCTGATAAAGGCAAGGGTTGCATCGAGTTTTCCGTACGCGGCGAGGCGGCCGATCCGCAGGCGTTGCGTGCCGAATTCCTCAGCGTCGCCCAGGAGCTGAACGTCGACATCGCGTTCCAGGAGGATTCGCTGTTCCGTCGCAACCGTCGTCTGGCGGTGTTCGACATGGACTCGACGCTGATCGAAGCCGAAGTGATCGACGAATTGGCCAAGGCCGCCGGTGTGGGTGACAAGGTTTCGGAAATTACCGAGCGGGCGATGGCCGGCGAACTGGATTTCCGTGCCAGCTTCAAGGAGCGTCTGGCCTTGCTCAAAGGCCTGGATGTCGGCGTACTGGATTCTATCGGCGCTTCGTTGCGCTTGACCGAAGGCGCTGAAACCCTGTTCGCCGAACTCAAGCGCCTGGGTTACAAGACTGCGATTCTGTCGGGCGGTTTCACCTACTTCGCCAAGCAATTGCAGGCCAAGCTCGGTATCGATTACGTGTTCGCCAACGAACTGGAAGTGGTCGACGGCAAGGTGACTGGCGTGGCGATCGAGCCGATTGTCGACGCGCAGCGCAAAGCGGATCTGCTCAAAGAACTGGCACACAAGGAAGGTTTGCGTCTGGAGCAGACCATTGCAGTCGGCGACGGCGCCAATGACTTGCCGATGCTGGCGATTGCCGGGTTGGGCGTGGCGTTCCGTGCCAAGCCGCTGGTCAAGCAATCGGCCAAGCAGGCGATTTCCACCCTGGGGCTGGATGGCGTGCTGTACTTGCTGGGCTTCCGCGATCGCGACGGACAGCTCTGATACGCTGGAAATCAATGTGGGAGCTGGCTTGCCAGCGATGACTGACCAACCATCAACATCACGGTTGACGGTCAGTCCGCAATCGCGGGCAAGCCCGCTCCCACAAGGTACAGCGTGGTCTTTAAGCCTTCGGCAGGCCCATGCCCTGGCCCATCTGTACCGGGGCGCCGGCGACCATGTCTTCCGTCCACTTCACCTGATCCGGCCCGAACAGTACGACAGCGGTCGAACCCAGCTTGAAGCGGCCCAGTTCCGCACCTTTTTCCAGATGAATCGGCGCACGGGCGGCTTCGTCGTAACGGAAGGTTTTCAGTTCGCGCTTCGGCGGTGTGACCAGGCCGGCCCAAACGGTTTCGATCGACGCGACGATCATCGCCCCCACCAATACCACGGCCATTGGCCCGCGCTCGGTGTCGAAAATGCACGCGACTCGCTCGTTGCGGGCGAACAGTTCCGGCACGTTTTCAGCGGTGGACTGGTTCACCGAGAACAGCCGGCCCGGGATGTAGACCATTTCGCGCAGGGTGCCGGCCAGCGGCATGTGCACACGGTGGTAGTCTTTCGGCGACAGATAAATGGTCGCAAAATCACCGCCCATGAAAGGCGCAGCATTGGCAGCATCACCCCCCAGCAATTCCAGCACGCTGAAACTGTGGCCCTTGGCCTGGAACACGCGACCGTGTTCGATCGGGCCGAGTTGGCTGATCGCACCGTCGGCCGGGCTGAGGATCGCGCCCGGTGTTTCGTCCAGCGGACGTGCGCCGTCTTTCAAGGCGCGGGTGAAGAAGTCGTTGAAGTGCTCATAGGCCGTCAGGTCTTCGACCAATGCCTGGGACATGTCCACCTGATAGCGCTTGGCAAACCAGGCGGTAAAGGCATTCTTGAACCAGCGCACCCGGCATTCGGCGACGCAGCCCGCCAGTCGCGAAAGCAAGTGGTGGGGCAGCAGGTACTGGCTGAGGATAAACAAACGTTCTTTCATTGGGTGTCCTTAAAAACCTTAAAGCTCGACAGGCGTGTCAGGGTGATTGCCCCACTCGCCCCAGGAACCGGCGTAGCCTTTGACCCGCGGATAACCGAGGGACTTGGCCACCAGATAAGTGAAGCCGGACCGGTGGTGGGTCTGGCAGTGGGTAATGATTTCCTTGTCCGGCGTGATGCCGAGTTTTTCAAGGATCTGCGGCATGTCGGTGCGAATGCGCAGTTGGCGCGCCTGATCCATGCCCGCCGTCCATTCGAAATTGATCGCGCCGGGAATATGACCGGCCTTCGCCGCGAGCACTTTCTCGCCGGAGTATTCCAGCGGTCCGCGGGCATCCCAGATCGCCAGGTCGGCGGCGCCGAGACGGCTTTGCAGGTACTCGCGGGTAGCGGTGGGTTCGTCATGCAAGGTCAGTGAAACCGGACCACCCACGGCTGGCGGGATCTGGATCGACATCGGCAAGCCTTCTGCCAGCCAGGCTGTCAGGCCGCCGTCTATATAGTGGTACTTGCGGTGGCCGATGACATCCAGCAGCCAGATAAAGCGCCCGGCCCAACCGCCGCCTTCGTCGTCGTACACTACGTAGACTGCGTCGGGGTTGTGTCCCAGCTCACCAAACAACGTCTCGAGTGCAGCCTGCGGCGGCATCAGTCCCGGCGCAGGCGCCTGACCGAGTTGCGTGCGCTTGGGGTCGACAAAACGAGCGCCGGGAATATGCCCTGCGGTGTAGCGGGCGCTGCTGGTCAGGTCCACCAGGATCAGTTCGCGGGCATCGAGGCGAGGGAGCAAGTCGCTCGGCTCGATCACCAGCGGCAAGCCAGAGAAGTCAGACATGTGAGGTCTCCAGGGCACAAAAAGGGAAGATTGTAACGCAGCCTTACTGGCCGCGGTGGCTAAAGCTGTGCAGGGCTTTCTCGATGCACTGCGCGGTTTTGCCGAAGGCTTGTACGGTTATTTCCGAAAAGGCGCCGCCACCCTGATCCGCCACGACAATCATGATCACGCGGCCGTTATTGACCAGTGAGCGCAGCAACAGATGCTCACCGCTGAATTGTGAGCGCAGGCTGTTGGGCAGCAGGGCGGAAAACTGTGCGTTGTTGGCTGGCGTCAAACGCACCTGCGCCTGTTGCGCGAGCAGCCGTTGCAGCACTGTGCTCTGGCTGACCGCGAAATTCATGCCGGCCACTTCTTTCGGTAAACCGGCGCTCTGGTGCACTCGCAGGTTGGCATGGGCTCGATCTGCCATCAGGATCATTACCCGGCGCATGCCGCACGCGACCAGGGCGTCGCGGGCCGAGGTGGTCAAGTGCATGGCGTTGGTGAAGCGGCTCGGCTCGATCAGCAATTCGGCACATTGACGACGCCACTTTGCCAGGTCTTCGGCGGTCGGCGCCGGGGCTGGCAACAGACCGGCATGTACTCGATTCGTGCCCCATGGCCAGAGCAATGCAACGGCAGGGTGCCAAAGGTCGGGCATGGCGTGATGGCGGGCGCTGTTGGCGGCCTGCTGGTGCAATTGTTGTTGCACCTCGTCCATGGGCATTTGCAGGTAAAGGCTGGTCAGGTACTGCCAGCGCTCGCTGTGCGGACTGTCCCAGGCCTGTTGCGCCGACAGCGCCAGCCCGTTGGCCAGCAGCACCGTGTTGGCGGGCTGGTTCAGCCAGCGGCGCAGCGTCGGATCGTCATCCAGGCGATTTTGCTGGCGCAAAGGATGCTCGCTGTCGCGGGCAATGCGCAGGACTTTGACCAGTTCCCGCTGTTCGGTGAGCAACAGTTTATAGCCTTGCTGCACCCAGATCGGCAGGTGCCAGGCCTCCACCAGGGCCAGGCCGATTTCCAGCAGGCGCGCGCCAAACAACTGCTTTTCGACTTTACACGCCGACTCGCCTTTATGGATGACCCGCAGCTCCCATTCTTCGAGCAACTGCGGATGCGTCAATGCCAGGGGCCACAGCGGTGACAGAAACAGCAGGCTGCCCCAATGAATGTCCTGCCACAGGCGTGCGAGGCGGCTGGCGAAAAAACCGTTGGCTTGTTGCGTCGCGTGCTGGCTGATCATTTGTAGCTGACGCAGTGCCTTGGGAATCTCGCCCATGGGCGCGGCAGGCAAGCGTTCCAGCAATTCTTCGGTGCGTTTCAAACCGAGGCGGTTGATCGCTACCTCAAGGTTTTCTGCCGGCTCGGTCATGCTGCCGTGGGTGTGGCGGTTGGCTTCGCGAATCACGCTCAAGGCCAAAGCCGGACTGTCCTGCATCAAATCGGCGATGTCGCGCAGCGAGCTGCGACTGTCGCGGATCGCCCGGCAGACGCGGTCGTGACTGGCCTGCGGAACCGGCAGGCGGACGCCATCCAGAAGCTTGACCCAGCCTTGGAGCGTGGTTGGTTTGGGAGTCGGGACGTTCGTTTCGTTAACCATGTCTGGAGGCGATCATCGTCTGCGTTACCTGCGCCCGGAATGGGTCAAATTGGCTTTTCGCCTGAACTGGCTATAGTCTGGCGCAGTTTTGCCGATAAGTAGAAGAAGAGATTTTTTAACTTCCGAATATGACCTTGAACCCGACTCAGTAAGTGCTCTCCTACCTATGGCTAAAATAATCGGCATCATCGTCGTATTCGCGAGCGTGCTCGGCGGATACGTGCTCTCCCACGGCAAAATTGCCGCCCTGATCCAGCCTTTCGAGGTGATGATCATCGGTGGTGCGGCCCTCGGCGCATTTTTGCAGGCCAACCCCGGCTACATGACCATGCATGTGCTCAAGAAGTCCCTGAGCATGTTCGGTTCGCGTTTCAGCCACGGTTTTTATCTTGAAGTGCTTGGCCTGATTTACGAGATCCTCAACAAGAGCCGTCGTGAAGGCATGATGGCCATTGAAGGCGATATCGAAGATGCGGCCGCGAGCCCGATCTTCGCCAAGTACCCGACGGTCCTGAAAGACGAGCGCATGACCGCGTTCATCTGCGATTACCTGCGCATCATGTCTTCCGGAAACATGGCTCCCCATGAGCTGGAAGGCCTGTTCGACATGGAACTCTACAGCCTCAAGGAAGACCTTGAGCACCCGTCCCATGCGGTGAACGGCATCGCCGACGCCATGCCCGGTTTCGGTATCGTCGCGGCGGTATTGGGGATCGTGGTGACCATGGCGTCCCTGGGTGAGGGCGATCAGAAGTCCATCGGCCTGCACGTGGGTGCGGCGCTGGTCGGTACCTTCTTCGGTATTCTCGCTGCCTACGGTTTCTTCGGCCCGTTGGCCCATTCCCTGGCCCACGATGCCAAGGAAGAGCTGAACGTCTACGAAGCCATCAAGGCTTCCCTGGTGGCTTCGGCTTCCGGCATGCCGCCATCGCTGGCCGTCGAGTTCGGGCGCAAGGTTCTGTACCCGGCGCACCGTCCAAGCTTCGCCGAGCTGGAACAAGCGGTTCGCGGTCGCTAAGTCATGGAAAATAACCAGCCGATAATCATCAAGCGCGTCAAGCGCATCGCCGGCGGGCATCACGGCGGGGCGTGGAAGATCGCTTTCGCCGACTTCGCCACGGCGATGATGGCGTTCTTCCTGGTGCTGTGGCTGCTGTCGACGGCAACGCCGGAACAGAAGATCGCCATCGCCGGTTACTTCAAGGACCCGATCGGCTTTTCCGAAAGCGGCACGCCGTACATCATCGACCTTGGCGGTACGCCGACCCTGGCGCCGGAAAACACCCTCAACCCCGAGGTGAAGTCCCAGCCGCAACCGGACAAGGTGACCGTCGACGCCGAACAGGTCGAAGGCATGGCCGAAATGGTCGAGAAGGAACGTCTCGAGTTGTTGCTGCAAGAACTGCAAAACAAGGTTGAAGAGAACCCGCAGCTGCAGAAATTCAAAGACCAGATCATGTTCGAGATCACCCCGGACGGCTTGCGTATCCAGATCGTCGATGCCGAAAACCGGCCGATGTTCGACTCGGGTTCTGCGCGTCTGAAACCGTATTTCGAAGACATCCTGCTGGCCATGGCCGACACCATCAAAGCGGTGCCGAACAAGATCAGCATCAGCGGCCACACCGATGCCAAACCGTATAGCGGCCAGGGCGATTTCGGTAACTGGGAACTGTCGGCCAACCGTGCCAACGCCGCCCGCCGTGCGCTGGTGGCGGGCAGTTATCCGGACGGGCAGGTGGCGCGGGTGGTGGGTTATGCCTCGTCTGCCTTGTTCGACCGTGAACATCCGTTCAACCCGGTCAACCGTCGCATCGACATTGTGGTGCTGACCAAGAAAGCCCAGCGCGCCATTGAAGGTTCGCAAGGCGCGGAACCTGCTCCTGATGCACCGCAAGGTTCTGCAGCGCCAGGCGCCACCCCGGCTGCACCGGTCGACCCGAATGCGCTGCCGGCAGACAAGGAACCGCTGCCGGCCCACGAACTGCGCGAGCGTTTGAATCTGTTTGATGACCCGGCGCCGAAGCCGGCTGAGCCAGCGAAGCAGTGATCCCAAAAAAACCGACAGTGATGTCGGTTTTTTTTCGGCGTTTATCAGGCCGCTGCATTCTCCGTGTGGGCACGATTCCTGTGGGAGCTGGCTTGCCAGCGATGTCGGACTGACAGTCGACCTGATCCTTCAGAAACCGCGAATGATCCTGGATTTGAGATCCGTGTGAAATCGATCGGCGTTGGTTTTGTTGACGCTGCGCACCGCCTCGCTGCCGTTAACCGACTCCAGTGACATCGATCGCTTGATGGTCGATTCGTTTCGATAGGCATCAATGAAGAACTCGATGTCTCTGTCGCTGGTCAGTTTCGGCCATTTATCGAGGTACAGCGGCAGTTCCGTTGGGCCGGTCTTGAATGAGCAGATGCGTCGGTTGGTGATGGTCGCCTCGCCGATTTCGAACGGTACCCACCAGGACAGTGCGGTTTTTTCCGACACCACCGCCAGCAGGTGCGTGCATTCACTGATGTTGCGCGTGATCACACCGGTGATGTCGTCGGTGGTCTGGGATTCGGCGTCCAGCACATCGAGATAGGTCTTGATGTTGGCCTGCATCAGGCGGGTATTGATGTTGACCGCGTAGGCGCGATCCATGTGGCGGTAGCTGATAAACACTGGCATCAGAAATGTCCCTTGATTGCGAGTTCGCGGTAATAGGCACCGAGGGCGGTGAGGCGGCAGCCGGTGGAGTGAATGGCGGCGTAATACATATGTTCGGCATCAACCGGTTCGATCAGGCTGTGACGATTGCACTTTTGCAGTTGAGAGAAGACCTCGCCGTGTTCCGGATTGAACTCGGGTTCGCTGGGCTCGAAGCTGGGGGCGAGGGGGTATACCGATTCCGCTTCGGCAAACCACTCGGGCAGTTTGCGCAGGATTTCCTTGGCGATCAGCGGTGAAACCTCGCGCAGGGAAATGAACTGCGACACGTTGGTCTTGAACACCGGCCGCTGTTCCCAGGCATCGAGGGCGTTGTCGACAAACGAATAGAGGCTGCCGGGAGTGATCTTGCCGAGGATGTTGGCGGCGCCGCCGTGCAGAGCCTGGAGCAATAGCCCGGTGAATACGCCGTGTTGGGCGCCTTCCATCGCCGGCTCTTCCTTTTTGCACGCAGTAAGAATGGTCATGCCTTCGCCCACTACGCTGCCTTCACTGCGCAAGGCGCGCAGTTCGCCTGCCGAGCCGCTCTGGCAGCAGTCGAGAATGATCACCTTGTTTTTGATCCGGGTGGCTTTGGTTGCCCAATTAAGAACATCGCTGAGGCGAATCCCGTCATTGGCGTTCCTGTAATCCTGCGGGATCAGCATGCCTTCGTCGGTATCGGCGTCGAAAGTGCCGTGACCGGCGAAGTACAGCAGTGCGACGTTGCAGTCCCCGGAAAACAACTCGCGGATCTGATCCTCGAGTTTCTTTCGACTCAGGTAATCCTCGGCACAGGTCAACACGATGTTCTTGAAGTTCGGGTCGCCATTGGCGTCGGTCTTCAGCACAGACGCCATGGCCATGGCGTCGTTGCAACAACCGCTCAGGCGCGAGACATGGGTGTAATCGTTGATGCCAATGAACAGTCCTTTGCGCATGGTTACACCGCCGTGCGCTGGCAAATGGCGACGCGGTGGGCAGGGGCGTACAGGTAGACCCACGGAGGGCTGATGAACAAATGATAGGTTTGCAATGGCTGTCCCTCGATGTCGCAGGAGTGCGAAGAGGGTTTGAACTTAGGTCATTGGCTGGCCGCCACAAGGTGCCGATCGCGAAAGAGAAATGCCCTACAGGGATGCGTGCAGACGCCTTACAGAAATGTCTGACGTTTAAGTTGGCGGGTGATTTAAACAGTAGAACCGGCAGCCCGCCGCCCCGTTGGATCAGGGCGGGGCAGGTGCCTGTTTAGTAGCCGTTTTCCGGCAAACTGGCGATGATCGAGCGGTAGCTGTTCATTCGTTGCTGTTGCACGCGGCCGTCTTCGAGAGCCTTGAGCAATGCGCAACCGGGTTCACGGTCGTGCTTGCAGTCGCGGAAGCGACAGGTGCCGAGCAAATCGTTGAACTCGATGAAGCCGGCCTCGACATCGGCACGGCTGACGTGTCCCAGGCCGAACTCGCGGATGCCTGGTGAGTCGATCAACTCGCCGCCGCCAGGGAAGTGGAACAACCGCGCGGTGGTGGTGGTGTGAGTGCCCTGGCCGGACAGCTCGGACAACGGACCGACGCGGGTCTCGACTTCCGGCAACAGGCTGTTGACCAGCGACGACTTGCCGACACCGGACTGGCCGACGAACACGCTGATGCGACCGTCCAGCTGTTTCTGCAACTGTTCCATGCCGTTGCCGTGGTGCGCCGAGACTTCCAGCACCGGGTAACCCAGCGTGCGGTAAACCGCGAGCAGGGCGTTCAGCGCCGGCGCGTTGTTTTCGTCGATCAGGTCGAACTTGTTCAGCAGTAACAGCGGCTTGATGCCCGCATGTTCGGCAGCGACAAGATAACGGTCGATCAGGTTGGCGTGGGGCTCGGGAAGCGGTGCAAAAACGATGACGATCATGTCGACGTTGGCGGCTACCGGCTTGAGCTGGCCACGGCTGTCCGGGCGGCACAGTTCGGTGTTGCGCGGCAGTTGCGCCACGATTACGCCGATGCCCTGGTTGCCAGCGCGCCAGACAACCTGGTCACCGGTCACCAAGGCAGGCAGGTTGGCCCGCAGGTGGCAGCGGAACACTTGGCCGGCCAATGCACCTTCGCAGGCCTCGACCTCGACCTGCACACCGAAGTGCGCGATCACCAGGCCGTGCTGTTCCGGACCCAGGTCGCCACCCTCAAGTGCCTCGACAGCCGAGGACTCGCGTTTGGCGGCGCGGGCAGCGCGCTCGCCCTGAATCTTTTCGATGCGCCAGTTTTGACGACGATTGAGTTGGCGTTTGGCCATGGGTGTTCCGTATAAAGAATGCAGCGATTAGGTAAAACGGCCGCGAGTTTAGCACGCCCGGCCACCGGCCTAGGCTAAACTGCGCAGCATTGCCTAGGAGCCGACACATGCAAAATTCGCAGAACCTGATCTGGATCGACCTGGAAATGACCGGTCTGGATCCGGAAAACGACGTCATCATCGAAATGGCCACCATCGTCACTGACAGTGATCTGAACACCTTGGCCGAAGGCCCGGTGATCGCCATCCACCACAGCGACGAAGTCCTCGCCCGCATGGACGAATGGAATACCCGCACCCACGGCAATTCCGGCCTGACCCAGCGCGTGCGCGACAGCCGCATCAGCATGGCCGAAGCCGAAGCCGAGACCATTGCGTTCCTGGAGAAGTGGGTACCGAAGGGCAAGTCGCCGATCTGTGGCAACAGCATCTGCCAGGACCGTCGCTTCCTTTATACGCACATGAAATCCCTGGAAAGCTATTTCCATTACCGCAACCTCGACGTGTCCACGCTCAAGGAGTTGGCCGCACGCTGGGCGCCGGACGTTCGCGACAGCTTCAAGAAGGGCAGCACCCACCTGGCGCTGGACGACATCCGCGAATCGATCGCCGAGCTGCAGCACTATCGCAAGCATTTCATCAAGTTTTGATCCGTTGGCTGGCGCGGGGCTATTGTGGCGAGGGAGCTTGCTCCCGCTCGGCTGCGTAGCAGTCGTAAGGACGGCAAATGCGCTCTGACCGGAAGAATGCAAGGGAGCGCTTCGCACTCCAGCGGGAGCAAGCTCCCTCGCCTCATTGCTTTCGTGCGCCCTCTTTTGATGCCTCGGCGAAGTGCGTAGACTGCGCGCCTTTTTGCAAGGACCGCCACCATGTTGCTGATGCTCTACCTGATCGCCATCACCGCCGAAGCCATGACTGGTGCATTGTCCGCGGGGCGTCGTGGCATGGATTGGTTTGGCGTGGTCCTGATCGCCTGCGTCACGGCGCTGGGTGGCGGTTCGGTACGTGACGTGCTGCTCGGCCACTACCCGCTGACCTGGGTCAAGCACCCGGAATACCTGGTGCTGACGTCCATCGCGGCGATGTTCACCGTGTTTGCCGCCCGCTGGATGCGCCACCTGCGCTCGCTGTTTCTGGTGCTCGATGCCGTGGGGCTGGTGGCGTTCACCCTGATCGGCTGCATGACCGCCCTGGAAATGGGCCACGGCATGCTGGTGGCCTCGGTCAGTGGCGTGATCACCGGGGTTTTCGGCGGCATCCTGCGGGACATTTTCTGCAACGACATCCCGCTGATCTTCCGTCGCGAACTGTACGCCAGCGTCTCTTTCGCGGCGGCGTGGTGCTACATGTTCTGTCTTTACCTGAACTTGCCGGGAGAGCAGGCGATTCTGATCACGTTGTTTGGCGGCTTTTTGCTGCGCTTGCTGGCGATACGTTTTCACTGGGAAATGCCCAAGTTCGTTTATAACGACGAACAGTAAGTTTCAGTGAAACGTGAGCACGCTGTGCAAGGGTGAGTGCGGTAACTATGTAGCCTTTTGTGAGTGGGCAGTTCAATAAGCTACGGTTTTACGTCGGCTTATAGGCTACCCGTATGTTTGAAACTTCCGCACAGCAACGCCCTTACAACCCTCACCAACAATTCATTGAAGAAAGAATTCCCGACTGGCTGACTCGCGCTTCGCCAGACAGGCGCCAGGCGTTGAAGCGCACCCCGGTGGCGATTCCTCAATGGTACAAGACCGCCTCGGCGGCTTCTCACGCGGCGCTGGCGCTAGCCATCAAGGCCAGTTGGGTATCGCAAAACAAGGTTGATCGGCTGTTCGAGTCGCTGGCAAATGTCCGTCAGTTTGCTGAACCTCTGCTTCGACAGGCACTGAAAGAACGCTTCGCCATTGAAGTGGATGTCACCCGCACCTACTTGAGGCTCTATCTGCCGACCGGCATTTTAGTGGGCTATCAAGTCAGGACCGTTTCCTTGCTGGATGCAGCGTTGCGCAACTTTGAGGCAAAGGAAGCAGGCATCCGCTACTTTGATTCAGCTTCCTGTTTTATCAGCGAGCCCAGCATGTCCGGGCAGTTTGATGTGCTCGCTATTAATCAACGCATGAGTGTCAGCGCTTTTGTTTCGATGTGTCGTGAACTGGACATCGGCGGCCAGTACAACCAGCAACTGGAAACGTTGTTATTGCCCAAGGATGCTCTGGCCAGGGCAGTACTGGAACTCAATGTAAAGACCAGCCAGAAAGACGCGTTCAGGGCTGCGATACTCCTGGCCCGCATGAAAGGGGATATCGGCCTGCACTCTCACGCGTCCTTGTTGCATCTGCTCGATGGCGGCGCCAGGCCTGCCCTGGGTGCCCGGGTTTTGCAGTGCTACCAATTGCAGGTCATGGAGGCGAAGCTGACCGGGATCATGCTGCTGGCCGGTGATCTGGACCGTGCTACCAGAGTGGAACCGGTGCTCGTGTACATCCCCGATGATCCGCAGCATCCGCTCAAAGAGTACCCGTCGACGGCTGCTTTCAGGGCAGATTTGGCACAGCGGTTGCGTTCTGCGCACTACCAGCGTTTTTTTGCCCGGTTCGTCGCTCATGAACGGCGAGGCTATTTTTTTGCCGCGCTCAATGATCCTTCTACCGTAATGAAGTGGAGTTCGCGCCGGGTACAGGGTGATCCATGGACAGGGTTGTACCAGGACAAGCTCAACAAGATTCTCAATGATGCCCGCGCCATTGCCGTGCCTTGCGCAGACACCGACCGCAACTCTCGCTGGGAAACCTGGGACAGCCTGGAAAAGGTCGCCTCGATCGTATTGCAGGTCGCGGCCCTGGTGGCGGTCCCCTTTGTGCCGTTTCTGGGCGAATTGATGTTGGCGTACACCGCATACCAACTGTTGGACGAGACCTGTACCGGCATTCTGGATTGGACCGAAGGTCAGGTGGTCGAGGCGGCTGATCACTTGATGGCGATCGCTGAAAATCTCGCGCAACTGGGCGCATTCGCGCTGGGCGGTGCAGTGGCCGGGAGAGTGCTGGCTATCAAGCCCTCGACCTTTGTCGACAGTCTCAAGCCCGTCGTGCTGGAAGATGGACGCACGCGCCTGTGGAACCCTGATCTGACGCCTTATGAGCACGCTGCCTCGTTGCCTGCCGATTCGATGCCGGACGAACTGGGTTTGCATCACCACGGCGCAGCGATGTTCCTGCCGCTTGAGGGCAGCCTGTACGAGGTTCGCACCGAGCCGGGCGAAAGTGCCTGGCGCGTCCGTCACCCGCAGCGGGCGAACGCCTACCGGCCACGACTGACTCACAACGGCGCCGGGGCCTGGGCGCATGAAGTCGAGCGTCCGATGGAATGGCAAGGCGCACAGTTGTTTCGTCGTTTGGGTCATTCAGTCGCTGAGTTCTCTGACGTCACCGCCCGGCGCATCCTGGACGTCAGCGGCGTCGATGAAGCCGTGCTGCGTGACATGCACGTCCACGTCCGGCGCCCACCGGCCTTGCTTGAAGAAAGCATTCGGCGCTTCGGGCTTGATGAGCAAATCAAAGTATTCCGTGCGCAACTGCAAAGTCCGGATCCGGCGGTGTACACCAAAGCTGATCCACAGATGCAGGCACAACTGCTGCAAGCGCAAGGTGTCCGTGTACCTGAGAGCCTGCGCAACGCCAATGGAATTCAAGGGATCGTTGAGTCACTGGACGAGGCGACGCTGAAAAAACTGCTGGGTGAAAGTACGGCGTTTGGTGATTCATTACCGGCGATCGACGTGCGAAAAGCGCGGTTGCGTTCGAGGATGGCCGATTGGGCCGAGGAGCATCGTGGCGCCTTGTTCCAGGCGCGCGAAGACGCCTTCGAACAGCACGCTGACGCAGACACGCAGCAACTACGGCGGATCTTCCCCGATCTGCCGAAAACGATCGCTCAAGAGCTGTCGCGTAATGCCAGTGCAACTGATCGCCTGCACATGCGCAATCATCCTGGAATAACTCAACGAATGGCGCACGAAGCGCTTTTCTATTTGCGAGAGGTGCGACTCAGCCGGGCTTGCGAAGGACTTTACCTGGATTCTGTCAGCAGCCTGGACAGCGACCGGCTGGCGCTGCACATGCTCGAAACATTGAACGGGTGGTCCGCCGATGTCCGCATCGAGATGCGTGATAAACGTTTTGATGGGGCGTTGCTGGACAGCATCGGTCGCCCTGAAGCTCCGCTGCGTAAAGTGCTGGTCAGGCAGGGCGGGCGCTACCAGGCACACGATAATGTCGGTGAGCAATTACATGGGTTCGACACGCTGTATGGCGCGGTGATGCACGCGCTTCCCGACACGCAACGTCTTTCGTTGGGGTTGCCCCATGTGGGGCAGTGGGCCGAACTGAAACAAATGCTCAGACGACAACCACTGCTGGATCGTGCTCTGGTGCGCGCATTGTTCAAGCAGCCAGCGCTGGGGCCTGCCGTCCGATCGCCCATGGGGCTTGCCGTGGGGCGTTCTGGTTACTTGTTGGGTGGCGGGGATCTCGATCCCGCGCAGACGCAATCCATCGAACAACGGCTTCGAGCCCTGTATCCAACGCTTTCTGAAGAGCAGATGGCGGCCTTGCGTAGTGAGCGATTGACCGGGGACCCACTGCTGGCTGTTGCCAGGCTGGAAAACGAACACATTACGCTGGTCAATGAGCTGGAGGTGTGGAGTGCTGATGTGCCGTCCATTCATCCTGGCACCGGAGCGCTACTGACAGATGCTGAAATTGCCATTCAACGTCAGCACAGACAGGGTTTCATGCAGGCATTGCTGGACACGGCGACCCGTTACATCACGACGCTTGAGTTTGAATTGGACTTTCTGGGTGTACTACCCGAATTGTCGGCCGATTTCAGTCATGTTCGAGAGTTGTCGCTGAGCAGTTCCTCCCGAACGGGAGGCCATGCATTTTTCGCCAGCTTCCCGGGAGTTCGGTACCTGACATTGTCTGGCTTGGCCCTTGAGGCTTTTCCCGTCGAGCTTTATCAGATGCGCGAGCTTGTTTCGTTGACGCTCGATGATTGTGATATCCGGCTCACCGAAGCCACTGTCGAAGGTTTGGCGCACATTGAAGGCTTGACGCTTCTGGATCTGGAAAACAACCCACTGGAATGGGCGCCCCATGTTGGCTACATGAAGCAATTGGACAGTCTCTACTTGAAGAATACGGGGTTGACCACGGTCCCTTACGGAATGTTCTCACTTGAGAGCCTGGCTTTCGTCGACCTGACGTTCAATGAAATAACAATGCTGCCTGATGAGTTGTTCGAAGTTTCTGATACGCGCGATGCAAACTACAACTTTCGAAATAATCCTTTGAGTGATTTGAGTAAGCAGCAGGTTGCCGACTATATGGAAAATGCCGGTGCCGACAGAAAATTACTGATTCAAGTGGATGATGAGTTTGGCGCTGAACAGGCTGAAGACACAGAGTCCGAAGCGGAGGACAGCGGAGTGGAGAGCGCTGGAGATGATGATTGAGTCGTTTTCGGTTGGGCAATTATGCGTGAGTGGTATGTCGAGAATTAAATTGTTTTGCGTTATACATATTTTGAATGTTTTTTTGAATGGGATGGGCTTCTGATTCTTGTTATTTGTTCAGTCAGGCAGGTCGCGCAACATTGGAGGCAATGTTCGAGGCTGTGACTGTAATCAATAGTAGAGTGAGTCGCATGAGTTCTGTAGCCGAAGTAACAGGTTTCACACGTTTCAATGTAAGTTTTGATGCGCCGTCATCGACGCAATCAAAGAGTCTGTACGCCAATGGAAATATGCAGGTCCGAATATTGGTTACGCTCAGGGGTAAAGACAAAGACGGAAAGTCGGTGCCCTTGACTCCCTCGATTTACCACACCGTTCGGCTCATCAATTACCGTACGGGCGAGGTGTTGCAGGGAAATTGGCAAGTCAGCGATCGACCTAATCAGTTTTGGTACGCGATGTCGGGTTCAGATGCAGCCCCAGCACCGCTGGAAAGTGTCGAACCTGACATTACGGTGCTTGAGTATTGGGTCTCTTCATCGGTGGTGGATACGGTGCACATAGGTGCGGCGGTTATTTTGAACGACAGAATAATTCGGACCAATAACACAACGGTGGGCGACAAACACGACAGCAGTGTCATGCTGGTCGCTGAGGCGCCTGTCACGTACGCCATTGAAGATTTCAAGTTGGAACGGGTGCGAAGCGAAGGCCGATGGAGCCACGAAATTTTTCATTGCTATCTGGGTTTGTATCCAGGAGGTCGTCAACTCAGGCTGGTGGACTGGTCGGCAGCTGACGATGGTCATCATCACAGGCTGACCAGGAGTGTGTTTGAGGCCTATGGCGGGTTTATTGACAATGACTATCGCTGGTATGTGAGTTGTAAACTGGCGGCGGTGAAAGATAAGGAAGTCTTCCTGGTGCTTCCACCCGAAAAGGGTGAACGAATCGACGAAGTTTACTATGTAAAGGTTAATGACAGAGACGGTGAACTGTCCATCGTTCGTGGCGTGGGCGAGTCTTTTTCTTCCGATACTTACGTGAGAAAGGAGACTTTCAATTTTACCGCTTATGACGTGTATGGGACGGCGCATAAGTTGCGAGTACGGCCGGATTTTGATAAGCGGCCGGCTGACTTCATTTTGGAGCGGGGTTAATTTAATGCAAGCTCAGCAAATGAATTCCTTGTACTCCAATGCATTTAATTTCAACAGTTTTCTCCAGGGGGGCGTTGACCCCAGAACCGGGATTTACACCTTTTCATTATCTTTGGGAGAAATAACCTCTGTAAGCGCAATGGGGCTGTCGTTGGATGTCGTACTTCAGTTTAATCCGTTGAATGTGGTTAATGTCGGTTTTGGAACAGGGTGGTCAATCGCGTTGTCTCGTTATGACACATTGAACAAAATCATGACGTTGTCAACAGGGGAACGCTATAAGGCAACAGAACTCGAGTCGAGCTTGATATTCGCAGAGCAAAAACTTAATACTGTAAAAGTGACCAGGCCCGATGTCGATCACTTTCATTTACTCAATATAAACGGGACACGGGAAACCCTGAAAATTCATGAGGAAAGCGGCAGTGCCATACCCGTGCAGATCATGGCAGCCAACGGCGCAAGTATCTTCCTCCGATATGTCACTTATAACGAACAGCCAGTCCTGAGCGAGGTGAGAGACGAGCAACGTTTATTATTGAAAGTTGCCGCCAGTGACAATCAGGTCACGCTCACTCAGTACCCGGGTACAGTAGCCGAAACACGCATTACCTTGTTTCTGACAGACGAACGCATTTCAACCATTCGCTTGCCGACAGGCGAAGAATGGACGCTGCAATACGAAATCATTGGTGGTCTCGGTTGTCTCACTCAAGTCGATTCACCGCGGGGTGCGCGGGAGGTCATCGGCTATACCGAGGATGGGCATTTGCTTCCACCCTTGGCGCCTATGCATTCGATGCCCTGCGTCAGCTCGCATAAGGTATACCCGCAGTACGGTCAGCCAGCCATCCTGACTGAGTATGCGTTCTCGGACGCCAACTTTTTGGGTTTTGGGGGCGAGTTCAGTTGGTCCGAGGAGGGTGACAATCTGGATGCCGCCGCCTCCGACTATGTTTATACATCGACTGAAAACCTGATGCTGGACGGTCAGATTCATCATTCGACATTACGGACCTACAACAGATTTCACCTACTGCAGTCCCAGATCACAACGTGCGCTGATGCAGTGACGTCAGATCTGATGGAATACCCTCTGGAGCCCGGAAAGAGCATCGCCGGGCAGCCACCGCAATTCCGCTTGCCGCGCGCGATGACGCGACGTTACAAGAACTCGAAGACTGGTCATTCTCGCGACGAAGTCACCCTTACGGAGTTCGACAGTTTCGGTAATTTGATCAAGCAGGTCGAGCCCAGCGGTGTGACCACTGTTTCCGAGTTTTATCCGGTCACAGGGGCGGATGGGTGCCCAGCCGACACTTCAGGTTTCATTCGTTATGTTAAACAGCGGACAGTTATTCCGGCATCGAGCGATGTTGCGGCCAGCACGACGGTCACGCGTTTTCGCTACGCGCTCCACAAGGGCCTCAATGGTTCGCAATGCTCCATGATCCTGCCTGTTGAGGAAAAGCTTTATGAGCTGGCCGATAAGAGTGAAACGTTGCGTTCAAGCTGCATTCTGACTTATTTCGACACGCCGCAAGACTCGACGCGTCATGGACTCTTGAGTCACCGCACGCTTGAAATGAACGGCCTCAAGACTTGTTCCGAACATCAGTACAGCATTGCTCAGGATATTTTGACGCTGGGTATCACCACCGTCGGATTTGATGGTGCCAGCACGACTTCATTGCAGACATTTTCCGCGCTGAACGGAATGAAACGCTCCGAACGAAGCGAAGACGATGGCGTTACCCGTTTCAAATACGACAGCATTGGACGGATCCTCAGCACGACCGTATCGGCAGGTACGCCAAATGCAGCGACGAGCCATACGGTTTACCAGGCAGCCAGCCACGAAGCGCCGGCGACGATGCATTCAACCGATCTGGCAGGCGTTTTACAAACGACTGCCTACGACGGACTCGGTCGCATCATCGGGATTGAAGAGCAGGATTGCGATAGCCCTGACAAAGCAGCCATAGCCCATGCGCGCGTTATCTTCGCCGCGCGCCACGACGGTCTCGGACGACTGATAGAGCAAACGCACACCGATTGGTGGGAGGAGGTCGCCCGGCCGATGACAACCACTTTTGAGTACGATGACTGGGGGCAGGTCAAAACCACGATCCATCCTGACGGGCGCAAAGAGCATCGCACTTACGATCCGGTTACACGTACCGAGACATATTGGTTCGAGGGCATGGGCAAATCCATCACCCGCTTCAATGATTTCGGAAAACCGGACACTGTCGAGGCTTTCGACCGCAAAGAGCAAAGCCTGGGCAAGATCGTTCATGGTTATGACGGATGGGGCCGAGCGGTCAGTCAGACGGATGCGGTTGGCAACAGAACGACGTTTGGTTACGACGTGTTCAATAGACTGTGCCGAAGCGAGTTGCCGGACGGACATGTCGTGGAAACCGAGTTCGCAATCCACAGCCCCGAGACGCTGCCCACCCGGATGAAAATGTCTGGTCAAAGCCTTGGGCAGCAAACGTTCGATGGGCTGGGCCGTTTGACTGCAAGCACCATCGGTGGGCGCACGTGCAGTGCCGGCTACGAGGGAGGCTCCGGGCAGCCGACGTGGCAGAAAAGCGCCAGTGGTGAGCGAGTCGAGTTTGATTACGCACGCGATTTCGGTGGGCGATTGCTGCAACGCAAGGCGACCGGTTCAGTCGCCAATTACACCTACAGCCCGTCGCACGGACAGCCTACGAGCTGCATAGAGCAGGGGCGTGAAACCCGTTTCGAGTATTACCCTTCCGGCCGACTCAAGAATGAGATCACTGTCGGCGCCCAACTCCAGACGGCCTCTTATACCTACTCATTCGGCGGGCGACCCCTGACCTATACCGATGTGCTGGGCAATCAACACAAAACCGGCTACGACGATTGGGGGAGAGCCGTATCATTTGAGCAGGGGGCGCTCAAAGCAGACTTGGTCTATGGCGCATTGGGCTTGTTGGAGCGCATAGATTCACAGGACAGGCAAACCGGACGCTCCCTGGAGACTCGTTTGACTTACGACGATTTGGGGCGAGAAACATCGCGCACGTTTGTGATCGACGGGATCGCCGCGCAAACCCAGGCATTGAGTTACTCCCTGGATGGAAAGCTGGCGCAGAAGGTGCTCAGCAGCGGTGAAACGGTGTTGCGCGACGAGCACTTCACTTACGATCAGCGCGGCCGGCTCAGTGGCTACACCTGTGACGGATCGCAGCGACCACGCGATCCTTATGGCAAAGAGATCGTCAGTCAGCACTATGTGTTCGATGCGCTGGACAACATTGTCACTGTACGCACCGAGTTTCCCGGTGGCGACAACCTGGCGACGTTTACCTATAGCGCTGTTGATCCGAGCCAACTGATCGAGGTGCGCCATTCCCACACCGATTATCCCGCCCTCGTCACACTGGAATATGACGCCGACGGCCAAATGGTCAAGGATGACCTTGCGCGTTCGCTCAGCTACGACCCGCTTGGCCGGTTAACGCGAATCGCCACCGCGACAGGCGCTGTGATCCGCGATTATCACTACGACGCGCGCGATCGCCTGGTTGAGCTGTCTGGACCGGCGGGCACTCTTGCACAGCGCTTCTATCACGAAGGGCGCGTCATCAATGAGATCAATGGCAGCGACTTGCGTACCTGTTGGCGTCAGTCCGGCCTGCTGCTGGGTGAGCGGCGATCGGACGTTGGCGTTCAGCAGGTCGTTACAGACCTGCAACAAAGCGTATTGACCATCGTATCGGATACGCAGCGTAGCGAAATTGCCTACAGTCCCTACGGATTTCGTCCTGCGGAGGGCGGGGTGTTCAGCCTGGCAGGGTTCAATGGTGAGCAACTCGATCCGCTGACCGGCCTGTACCTGTTGGGCAACGGGTATCGAGCCTACAGCCCGACATTGATGCGCTTTCTCAGTCCGGACAACCTGAGCCCGTTTGGTGCCGGAGGACTGAATCCTTACGCCTACTGCCTCGGCGACCCGATCAATCGGGTTGATCCGACCGGACACGTTTCCTGGCAGTCTGGTTTGGGGATTGGTCTTTCGATAGTTAGCATCGCGGCAAGCATCCTGACCTTTGGCGCCACCACACCGCTGGCGATCGCCAGCCTGACATTAGCGTTGGCTTCGGGAATCACGGGCATCGCGAGTGCAGTTGCACACGAAGTAGCGCCGCAATCGGAGTTGGGTGACATCCTTGGCTATGTGAGTCTGGGGCTGGGTGTGGCATCTGCTGTAGCGGGTGCCGGGGCTACGCTTCAGGGGGCCAGCAAGGTCGCTGGAAAGCTCAGGGCGCCGTTGAGTGGTGACCCCGCACGGGCCGCACGGGCGATGAAAAACGGGATGAGCGGCAGAGCGAAGGCAGGATCATCCGCCGGGATCGAGAGGGCTGGGTCAACCACCCAGGCCACAAAGGCGACTGCTACAGGGTGGACATATACGACGCCGCGCAATCTTCCTGGGTTTGAAAAGTTGAAGGGGTCGTCTCTCACTCGTTTCTTCCAGTTCAAAAACAATATAAGGGACCATGGTTGGTCGCCGGAAGACGCCGCTAAGGACCTCGGCATAAACACCAAGTACCGCGTGATGGACCCGTTCGATCCAAATAAAACTAAGAACGGAATCAACTTCACGGGGTATACCGAAATCAGACTCAATGACGGTCTGCGTCTGTTTTTCTATGCCAACAGGGACACACGAGTTGTGACGCTTCACAAGATCAGCCATACACAAAAGGGTGCTTAAAGCGTCGGATAGGGCAGGAGATTGATGTGCCACAGCCCCGGCAGGTTTCTGTTTACGCTAAGCGCTGCGAGAGAGGTGCTGACGCAACGCCCACTCCACATGCTCCCTGACCATTTCCGACGGATACTCCCGTCGCGCCTTCAACGCTTCCAGCACCGGAATCGTTGAAGGCGCATTCCCCAGCCCCACTGCCAGATTGCGTAGCCAACTTTCGTAACCGGCGCGCCGCAACGGCGAGCCTTCGGTGCTGCTGAGAAACTTGTCCTCGTCCCACATGAACAATTCGGCCAGTTCAGCGTTGTCCAGGTTGTGCCGTGGCTTGAAGTCGCTTTCCCCGGACGGACGGGCGAAGCGGTTCCACGGGCAAACGATCTGGCAGTCGTCGCAACCGAACACCCGGTTGCCGATCAACGGCCGCAGTTCTTCGGCAATCGCACCCTTGAGTTCAATGGTCAGGTAGGAAATACAGCGCCGGGCATCCAGCACATAGGGGCCGACGAAGGCATTGGTCGGGCAGATGTCGAGGCACGCGGTGCAGCGGCCGCAGTGTTCGGTGGCGTGGGGCGAGTCCACCGGCAGCGGCAAGTCGACGAACAGTTCCGCGAGGAAGAAGTAACTGCCGGCCTTGCGATTCAGGACCAGGGTGTTTTTGCCGATCCAGCCGAGGCCGGCTTGCTCCGCGATGGCTTTTTCCAGCACCGGGGCGCTGTCGACAAAGGCGCGGTAGCCGAAGGGGCCGATGACGGCTTGAATCTTTTCTGCCAGTTGTTGCACGCGCTTGCGAATTAATTTGTGGTAATCGCGGCCCAAGGCATAACGCGAGACATAAGCTTTTTCCGGTTGGGCCAGCACTTTTGCCATTTGCGTGTCGCCGGCCAGGTAGTCCATGCGCAGCGACACCACGCGCAAAGTGCCCGGCACCAGTTCTTCCGGGTGCGAACGTTTGCTGCCGTGGGCACCCATGTAGTCCATTTCGCCGTGATAGCCGGCTTCGAGCCAGCGCTGCAGATGCTGCTCATGCTCGGCCAGGTCGAGACCACTGATGCCGACTTGCTGAAAGCCCAGCTCACGACCCCAATCCTTGATGGATTGGGCGAGGGCGGGCAGATCTGTAGTAATAGCGGGCATGAGGCGAGAGAAACCGGAGCTGAGGTGCGTATAATTCTGCCAGACATCGGAGCCCGAAGACGCATGCCGCACACTAAAGATGAAATACCCGACGCGCTGTACAGCGCCGCCCAGGTGCGAGCACTCGATGCGAGCCTGATCGCGGCCGGCACCAGGGGCTTCGAATTGATGCAGCGCGCGGCACGGGCCACCTGGCGTGCAATGGTCCGCCAATGGCCGGCAGCAAGCGAGTTAAGCGTATTGGCTGGCCATGGCAATAATGCTGGCGACGGCTATCTGGTGGCGGTTCTGGCTCGACGTGCCGGATGGACCGTGCGGGTGCTGGCGGTGGGCGATCCGCAGCGTTTGCAGGGCGATGCGGCATTGGCACATGCCGAGGCTGTATCTGAAAAAGTCTTCATTGAACACTGGGCAGTCGCGTCCGAGTTGCGTGGCATTGTACTGGACGCCTTGCTGGGCACGGGTTTGACCGGCGAAGTGCGCGAGCCATACCGCAGCGCTATCGGTGCGATCAATGCCGTCGAGCTGCCGGTGGTGGCGGTGGATATTCCATCCGGGTTGTGCGCGGATACCGGTCGCATTCTGGGGGATGCAGTGCGAGCCGACCTGACGGTCACGTTCATTGGTTTGAAACTGGGATTGTTCACGGGCGATGCGGCAGACGTGGTGGGCGAGCTGGTTTTCAATGATCTGCACGCCGACCCGCAGTTGCTTGAGGGGGCACCGATCAGTGCCCGTCGCTTGTCAGCCAACAATCTTCCGCGTCTGGCCTCCCGCGCACCGGCTTCCCATAAAGGCAAGTTCGGCCATGTGCTGCTGATCGGTGGTGATCGCGGTTTCGGCGGCGCGATCCTGCTGAGTGCGCAAAGTGCACTGCGCAGCGGCGCCGGCATGGTTTCGGTGGCGACCCGCAGCGAACATGTACCCGCCGCGCTGGCCAGAATCCCCGAAGCGATGGTTTTGGGCGCCTCATCAGCCAATCAGTTAATGGGTTTGCTTCAAAAAGTTTCCGTGCTGGTTGTCGGCCCGGGACTTGGGCAGGCTGGCTGGGGGCGCAGCTTGTTGTCCGCCGCCGCCAACGCGCCGTTACCGCAAGTCTGGGACGCCGATGCGCTGAACCTGCTGGCCGAGGCGCGTGTGGTGTTGCCCAGGGATTGCGTCATCACCCCGCATCCGGGTGAGGCGGCACGCTTGTTGGGGATCAGCACGGCGCAGGTTCAGGCGGATCGTCCTGCAGCAGCCCACGCGTTGAGCAAAAAATATACAGCCGTGGTTGTGCTCAAGGGCGCCGGCAGTTTGATCGCCAGCCCCGACGGGCGGTTGGCCGTGTGCCATCAGGGGCACCCGGCAATGGCCACCGCCGGTTTGGGCGATGTGTTGGCCGGGCTGGTCGGCGCGTTGCTGGCTCAGGGCATGGCGGCGTTCGACGCAGCCTGCCTGGCGGTCTGGCTGCACGCCAATGCCGGTGCGCAACAGGGTAAATTCGGCCGTGGGCTGGCGGCCAGTGATCTGATACCAGCCATTCGTCAGTTGTTGGAGGAGCAAGCACCGTGTCTGAAGTAACCCTGTA
>NZ_RCNW01000139.1:0-3052 GCF_004307605.1 Pseudomonas sp. Sample_24 | reverse complement strand
CCGCAGGGCGCGCACTTTGCGCACTCGGTGGGTTACATGGGGCGGATCAACGAGAAAGAGCTCAAGACCCTCGACCCGGTCAATTACAGCGGCACCCATCACATCGGCAAAACCGGTATCGAACGCTTTTACGAGCCCGAACTGCACGGCCAGGTGGGTTACGAAGAAGTCGAAACTAACGCTCGGGGCCGCGTTTTGCGGGTACTCAAGCGTACCGATCCGATTCCCGGCAAGGACATCGTGCTGAGCCTGGACATCAAGTTGCAGGAAGCCGCTGAAGCCGCACTTGGCGGGCGGCGCGGCGCTGTCGTGGCGCTGGACCCGAAAACCGGTGAAGTGCTGGCGATGGTCAGCCAACCGAGTTTCGATCCGAACCTGTTCGTCACCGGCATCAGCTTCAAGGCCTATTCCGAACTGCGCGATTCCATCGACCGGCCGTTGTTCAACCGCGTTCTGCGCGGCCTGTATCCACCTGGATCGACGATCAAGCCAGCGGTGGCGATTGCCGGTCTTGACGCGGGCGTGGTGACAGCGTCGAGCCGGGTATTCGATCCGGGCTACTACATGCTGCCCAACTACGACCACAAGTATCGCAACTGGAACCGCACCGGCGACGGCTTCGTCGACCTCGATACGGCGATCATGCGTTCCAACGACACCTACTTCTATGACCTGGCGCACAAGCTGGGGATCGATCGGCTGTCGGCCTACATGACCAAGTTCGGCATCGGCCAGAAAGTCTCTCTGGACATGTTCGAAGAGTCGCCTGGCTTGATGCCGTCCCGCGAGTGGAAGCGTGCGACCCGCCGTCAGGCATGGTACCCGGGCGAAACGCTGATTCTCGGGATTGGTCAGGGCTATATGCAATCGACTCCGTTGCAGTTGGCCCAGGCCACCGCGCTGGTGGCCAACAAAGGCATCTGGAATCGCCCGCATCTGGCCAAGACCATCGAAGGCGCGAAGCCGGTGGATGAAAATCCCATGCCGGACATTATCCTGCGCGACCCGTCGGACTGGACCAAGGTCAACCACGGCATGCAGCAGGTCATGCATGGCGCCCGGGGCACCGCGCGCAAGGCTTCGATCGGTGCGCAGTACCGGATCGCCGGCAAGAGCGGTACGGCTCAGGTGGTGGCGATCAAGCAAGGCGAGAAGTACGACCGCTCCAAGGTTCAGGAGCGCCACCGTGACCACGCTTTGTTCGTCGGCTTTGCGCCGGCCGACGACCCGAAAATCGTGGTGTCGGTGATGGTGGAGAACGGCGAGTCCGGCTCCGGCGTGGCAGCGCCCGTGGTGCGTCAAGTCATGGACGCCTGGTTGCTCGATGAGAGCGGTCATCTGAAAGCCGAATACGCCAGTCCTATCAGCGCGGAGGCTACGGCCCGTGAAGAATAATTTCGATCGCATGCTTTCCAGCGAGGATGTGATGCGTCGCCGGGCGACGTTGTTGCAACGCATGCACATCGACGGCCCTTTGCTGATCCTGCTGTTGACCCTCGCCGCCGGCAGCCTGTTCGTGTTGTATTCGGCCAGTGGCAAAAGTTGGGATCTGCTGGGCAAACAAGCCACCTCGTTCGGTATTGGCCTGGTGGCGATGATCGTCATCGCCCAATTCGAACCGCGATTCATGGCGCGTTGGGTGCCGCTGGGCTACGTGGTCGGCGTGATGCTGTTGCTGGTGGTGGACATCATGGGCCACAACGCCATGGGCGCGACACGCTGGATCAATATTCCCGGGGTGATCCGCTTCCAGCCCTCGGAGTTCATGAAAATCCTGATGCCGGCGACTATCGCCTGGTATCTGTCCAAACGCAGTCTGCCACCGCAGCTTAAACACGTGGGCGTCAGCCTGATGCTGATCGGCGTGCCGTTCATTTTGATTGTGCGGCAACCGGACCTCGGCACCTCGCTGCTGATCCTGGCCGGTGGTGCATTCGTGCTGTTCATGGGTGGCCTGCGCTGGCGCTGGATTCTCAGCGTACTGGCCGCAACGGTGCCCGTGGCCATCGCCATGTGGTTCTTCGTCATGCACGATTACCAGAAGCAGCGGGTCCTGACGTTCCTCGACCCTGAAAGTGATCCGCTGGGCACTGGCTGGAACATCATTCAGTCGAAGGCCGCCATCGGTTCCGGCGGCGTGTTCGGCAAGGGGTGGCTATTGGGCACACAGTCGCACCTGGACTTTCTCCCGGAAAGCCATACCGACTTCATCATTGCGGTCATGGGCGAAGAATTCGGTCTGGTGGGCATTTGCGCGCTGCTGTTGATCTACCTGCTGTTGATCGGGCGCGGGCTGGTGATTACCGCCCAGGCCCAGACATTGTTCGGCAAGTTGCTGGCCGGCGCGCTGACCATGACGTTTTTTGTTTATGTTTTCGTCAATATCGGTATGGTCAGCGGCCTGTTGCCGGTCGTGGGGGTGCCGTTGCCGTTCATTAGCTACGGAGGAACTTCGCTGGTGACGCTGCTGTCAGCGTTTGGGGTTTTGATGTCGATCCATACCCATCGTAAGTGGATCGCACAGGTTTGAATAAGGTGAAGAGTTCAATGCAAGTAATGCGTGGCTGGGCGACTCGATACGCGCCGTGGGTCGGCCTGGTAAGCATCCTTGGCACTGCGCAGGAAGCGTTGGCCGGCGATTACGAAGGCACACCGCAAGTGGCCGAATTCGTCGGTGAAATGACCCGCGACTACGGTTTCGCCGGTGAACAGTTGATGGGCGTGTTTCGCGAAGCCGAGCGCAAACAGTCGATCCTGGACGCTATTTCGAAACCCGCCGAGCGGGTCAAGCAGTGGAACGAATATCGCCCGATGTTCATCACCGACGCGCGTATCGCCCGTGGCGTGGATTTCTGGCGCCAGCACGAAGCGGTGCTGGCCCGGGCTGAACAGGAATACGGCGTGCCGGCTCAGGTGATCGTCTCGATCATCGGCGTCGAAACCTTTTTCGGTCGCAATACCGGCAATTTCCGGGTAATCGATGCGTTGTCGACCCTGGGTTTCGACTATCCTCCCCGTGCCGAATTTTTCCGCAAGGAATTGCGTGAGTTCC
>NZ_RCNW01000539.1:17658-24252 GCF_004307605.1 Pseudomonas sp. Sample_24 | reverse complement strand
CGGCGGCGGGAATGGTGGTGGTCACAGCGGTGGTCGCAGCGGTTCCGACCACGGCGGCAGCTCCGCCAGCAGCGGTCATGGCAAGGGTCTGGCCAGCGATCATGCCGGTAAAGCCACCCGCAATCACGGGGTGAGCGGTAACCATTATGGCGGTGAGCGCAATGACGACAACGGTCATGGCACCGCGACTTCAGGCATTGCCAGTTCGAAAGACACCCGTGGCATCAGCAAAGCCCGGGCCGTCTCGACGACTACACCGGGTGATCACAACACCAAGGGACTGACCAATGCCGGTCCGTCGGGGTCGAAAAAAACCCATTGAGTCGTGGTTGAGGCAATCCGCTTGAGCCCTAAAGAAAACCCGCAGTGATGCGGGTTTTTTTCGCCTGGCGTTTCGGCGCTGTTTCTTGCGCACCTTGGGTGCGCGTCGTTCATGCGAACCCGTTCCTCATCACAAAGTGATAACGCTTAAGTGTATGGCCGATCCGAAAGCTAACGTTCGTCGGATGTCAGGTTGCTATCACTGCATTCGCCTGCTCATTCCGGCACGGCTGCTAAGCTTCGTCGTTGCAGCGTCCGAGCCTGTTCTCGGCTGACGTTGCGTGTGTACCCACGGAGTACGATTTCTATTCCTGTCGGCAACCTGCACGGAGGCAGGCGATGGTGATCAAGAGCATGGTCGAATCGAGTGCGGACGGGCTTCCCGAACCGCTTGATCGAGAAGAAATGGAGCGGGTGCTGGCGTCGTTGCTGGCCAGTCCGTTATTTGCCAAATCGCGGCGCATGGGCAGTTTGTTGCGCTTTCTGGTCGAGCATGACCTGCAATCTTCCAACACCCAGCTCACCGAGTACGCCATTGGCATCGCGGTGTTTCGTCGTGATCCGGCCGTCTATTGCACGGGTGACGATCCGGTGGTGCGGGTGCAGGTCGGCCGGTTGCGGCGCAAGCTCGCCGCGCATTACGCCACCAGCGGCCAGCAAGAGCCGGTACGGCTGAGCATTCCCCCGGGTTGTTATCGCTTGGTGTATCAGCGTTTTCGGCATAAACACATCGGCACGCGCCACCCGGTGTTGCAGATCCAGCCGTTCACCTGCATTACCCGCGACGGCGACGATTTTGCCCGAGGGCTGTGTGAGGAGTTGAGCTGCCGCTTGTTTGAGTCATTCGAACAAACCCAAACAGGCACCAACCATGTATTGCTGAAAGTGCCGCGCAACAGCGTCAAAGCTGCCGCGATGGGGCGCGGTGGACGCTACTGCTATTGCCTGGAGGGCAGCGTGCGGGTCGAGCCGGCACGGGTGCGGGCGTCGTTGCGGCTGGTGGATGTAGCGCAGGGGCGGATTCGATGGTCGGCACAGTTCGACCGCAACCAGCCCTATGGCATCGCCACCCAGGAAGCGTTGGCCGAGTCGATCTGCCTGTCGTTGACGGGCTACTTTGCCAACGGCGCGATCGACGAGTAAAAGGGGCGACCCTGAGGCCGCCCCGTTACAGGGGTTACACGGTTTTCCATTGACCGCCTTCGTAAAGGCGACCTGCGGTGTTATCGAACGTCAGGTCGATTTCGATCGCCTTGGAGCGTGAGGTACTGAACATGGTGCTGGTCTGCACGTTCTGTTCGAACCACACGAGGATGGTTTCGACGGGGGTCAACACCGTGTTGCCGGTGACCACCTGATCGACGGCCACATAGATCGGCGTACTGACCTGTTTGCCATCGATGCCGGTGGACAATTGGTTGATGCCTGGATGAATCGGTGCGTAGTTGTTCACGAAGGTCATGGAGATGTCCGGCCCCCCCGTTACCGCCGGGCTCAACAGGCCGTGTTCATCGAGTGTCGAAGTCTGCCCCAATCCTATGTTGACGATATTGGTCGAGACTTTGACCTGAACGTTTTCCTTGAACACGTTGGAAGCGAACAGCTGATATTGCGGAGTCCAGCTGAACTCGTTGTTGCTCAGGTATGCGTCATACGACTGCCAGACCACGTTGTAGTCTGCTGTGCCGACTTTCTTGGCAAAGCACAGCTTGTAGCCAGATTTTTTCAGCAGGGTCAGATCGCCGGCGGCGATCTCGATGGTGACGACTTTATGCGTTGCCGCCAGGGCCGATCTCAGTACCCGGTTATAGTCTGACGTCTTCAGTTGCGTTGCGCCCATGATCGATTTGACGGCTTCTTGCACATCATTGTGAAGCTGCTGGCTTTGTTGGCTGACAGCAATTGATTTGCTCATGGTTCCCTCTTCCTTGGTGGTGTGTTGGGCAATCAATGGGGCGGCGGAGAGTGATCCCGGTCGGTCCATTGAGGGCTTCACTCTAGGTTCATGGGGCAGGGGAGCGAAGTATCTTGGCGTTACAGGCGGGTAACCGCGTTGTATCAAATGCAAGCAACGACGAGGCGACCCAGAGGCCGCCCCGCCCTGGTTTCAAGCGGCCTGCGCGTCGGCCCAGACGAAATTCCAGCTGGTACGTTTGCCCTTGGCGACCTCGATCAGCTTGTTCTCATACACGGTGTGATTGACCACGCCGGTGTAAGTCAAGGTACGGGCAGCATTGGTGCCGCTGCACTCGCCCGGTGTTCCGCCAGCCTCGACCATGGCTTTTTTCATGTCGGCTTCCGACGGGGCACTGCTCTGGTTTTTTTCCACTTTCACAAAACTCATGATTTCACCTCTTCCGTGATGGGGGATCGGCGCAGGGCAAGGCCGACAGGCTGTCAACCCTGAAAACTCACCGAAGGCCATACTCTATTGGCCTGCCTCGCGGCGCAGAAGTGACAACTACGTCGCTGAGGTAACACGCGGGAAACAGTAGAAGGCGCTGAGGTATCCGCGATGTATCACTCGCGGCAATTCATCAAGGTACGAGATGCCTCGCGTTCTGCGGACGATTGGGCGCGTGCGCTCATAGCGACCATTCATTTGCTCGATACTCATCATTAAGCAATGCAAGTTCTGTTTTTCTGTCATCAGAGGAGGATAGGGTCATATCGATCTCGCCTTTGAAGGAATCAGCGCGATGAGAATGTCGACCTTGCTGGCTTTTATCGCCGTATTAAGCGGTGGCTTTGCTGTTGCCGATCCGGCCGTTGCGGCTGACCCGTCCTGCCACTTCCTGCCCATTGCCGACAGTGCTGCCAGTTTGCGACAGGCGAAGACCGTGGCGGTGCTCTATAGCGAAAACACCCTTAACACCCAGCAATACCTCGAGCGCTACCACGCGGTGGCAGTGAACGGTGCGAAGAATCCCCAACTGGATTCGCGGATCAGCCAGGCGTTTGTTGACAGCTCCGATCCGCAACGGGCGATCAATTGGTTGATGGCATCGTTGCAGAAAGAGTTCGCGTCGGTAACGGTCTACGACAGCCTGGATGCGGCGGTACAGGCCCATCCGGATGTGGTAGTGATGCTCGACACTTACAGCCGCCTGGTCTCCAAGCGCAACAGCCAGGTTGAGGCGCGATTCATGGCCAAATTCTACGATGCGAACTTGCAGTACATCGGCCAGGCTGAAGGTTCGCGTGCTCAACAAATGCCTTCGGTGTGGGTGCATGGCAAGGCCGCGCCGCAGATTGCCGCGCAGATTGGTCAGCAGACCGAACTACAAGTGAATGCGTTGAAGCAGTTCGATGCAGCGTTGAAGGCGCTGGTGAACACAGGCGCTGCGGGGCATGTCGCGAGTAATTGATGCACGTGCAGCAGAGCCAGGCTGCAGTAGACGCAGTGTAGATAGCGTTTGCGTCAGGTAAGTTTGGAAGTGCGAAAGCTCAACCGACGACTGGTGAAATAAATGCTTGAGCGGTAGCCGGTCATGCCGCTTGTCGAATCTGAAAAATCTTTGAATAAACTTTCTCCTGTCCATCACCTTCAGATGACTGTGGACGCCGCATTCAGTGAATCACCGAATGAGTATCGGCGCCTTTTTGGCCTGAGGAGTTTGGTCATGTGCCTGCGTAACAAAGGCATCATGATGTTTCTTGATGCCGCATTGGGTTGAACGCGACCGCACTAACCGATCAGAGTGAGTCTATCGTGCCGAAAATTTTTACCTCCTACATCGACGAAACCGAATTGAGCGAGCACAACGCAAAGATGTTCGGATCGCCCAAGGAGCGGTTGGATTTCTACCGAAGGGAGATTCAATACGAAACCAGTATTCTGGCCAATCGAACAGACGCTTACTTGGCCGCTCAGTCATTTTTGGTGATTGCCTTTGCGTCCTGCATGGCCAATCTGAACCCCGAGTGGGGGAAACTGTTTACGTTGGTGGTACCACCGTTTCTGGCGCTGTTTGGGGTACTCAGCTCACTGAACGCCTGGCCCGGCATACGAGCGGCCTATGACATCATCGATCATTGGTATTTCAAACAGAGTGAGCTGCTTCGCAGTGAACCACTAATGGGATTGGCCTATGACGAATCGCCTTTGTTTTCCGAACGAGAGTCCACCCATAAGGGCTACCGCAAAGCCTTGCTGTTTTCGGTTCGTACGCCATGGATTTTTACGACGTTCTGGATAGTGCTGGGGGCCTGGTCGATCTTCATTCAAGTGACAAACCCAGGCGCGTGAGATGAGTGATTCTGCTCAATGTTGTGTGTGGAAAGGGTATGCAGGGAAAGTATGCCAAGGGGCAAAACGATGAGAACGCACACATTAACCGTCGACGATCTGCAGCTGAACGTTTCAATCCGAGGTCAAGGCTCGCCGCTGCTCTTGCTCAACGGCCTGGGTGGTCTGATCCGCACTTTCGATCCTCTGCGCGAACAATTGGCAGACTACAAGACCATCACGCTGGACGTGCCAGGGGTCGGCAAATCGCAAATGCCCCGCTGGCCACTGCGTCTGCCGCGCCATGCCGACTTGATCGCCGGGATGCTCAGGCAATTGGGAGTCGACCAGATCGACGTGTTCGGCGTGAGTTGGGGCGGTGCATTGGCGCAAGAATTCGCCCTGCGGTACCCGAGCATGGTGCGCCGTCTGATCCTCGCAGCTACCTCGGCCGGCCCGGCGATGCTGGTGAAGCCCGCCGATGTCCTGGATTTCTTTGGCAGGAGCAAAAGCGCCAATCTGCGCAAACAGGAACGCTCGCGCCATTCGATTCAGACGCTGCTGCGCTTCGGTGTGGTGAACGGCATGCTCACGGCCAACCCGGGAACCTATTACCATCAGCTTACAGCGCTGGTCGGTTGGACAAGCCTGCTGCGGTTATTCCGTCTGCGCCAGCGCACACTGATCCTCACTGGCGAGCGCGACACTCTGGTGCGACTGTACAACGCGCATATCCTGCGCCGCACCATACGCCGTGCCGAGCTGCACGTCTTGAAGGGCGAGGGGCATTTTTTTGTGGTAACCAGCGCCAGGCGAACCGCCGAAGCGATACGCGAGTTCCTCTGCCAGCAGCACGCCGATGAAGAATCAATGGGCCGGCGAATCGGCTTGGCCGATGCGACAAGTTGCGACTAGGAAGCAGATACTCCCTGCACATTCATGTTTATTTTTCCCAGGAGCAGACCCACGGTTTCGCAAGGGGTTCGATGACTGTTCAGGTATGTACCAGTGCGATGGTAAACGAGACCACGATCATGCAGGCAAATGCGAAATTCAGATTCATGAAGTGTTCATCCGGAATAGGAGAGATGGACGCCATTTTGGACAGGCCACCGCTGAATAAAAAATTCGGCTTCATGATTTGAAAGATCGAAACAAATGATACCTGGTGCGAGGGTTTGTGTTTGTCGGGCGGTTTGGCTAATCTCGCTAAACCCGCAGATTAACGCGCAAACAGGCACAAGCATGCAGGATCACTCCGCAACCGAACTCCCACATCTGCGTCGGCAGAAAATCCTCTTGATCCTCGAGCGCGACGGCAAAGTCATGGCGTCGGGGCTGAGCCAGCATTTCGCCGTGTCCGAAGACACTATTCGCCGCGATCTGTCGGAGCTTGCCGCGGCCGGACTGGTGCAGCGAGTCCACGGCGGGGCGTTGCCGCGGCCCAAAGACACTGGCAAGGATTACTTCACCCGGATCAGCGAGACCGACGAGGTGAAAACCCGTCTTGCGCAACTGGCGGCAGAGCGGGTTGAAGACGGCCAGACCGTGATGTTCGACTCCGGCACCACCACATTGCAGATCGCGCGTTCGTTGCCGTTGGACATTCGCATCACGGCAGTCACTGCGTCGCCCATGACAGCGATAACGCTGTCGGAGTACAAGGGCGTCAAAGTGATTTTGGCCGGTGGCCAGCTTAATCCGGCGACGCTGTCGGCCAGCGGGCATGAAACCTTGCGTCTACTTGAAGGGATCAAAGCCGATTTGCTGTTCACCGGGGTATGCGCGATTCACCCGGAAGTGGGCATCAGCTCGCTGCATTTTGATGAAGTGCCGGTGAAACAGGCGATGCTCGACAGTGCGTCCCATGTGATTGCGGTCACCACGGCGGACAAGCTTGGCGCGGTGGAACCGTTCGTGGTTGCGCCGTGTTCGCGTTTGCACACGTTGATTACCGAGTGGCATGTGGCCTCGGGGAATATCGAGGATTACCGCGGGTTGGGGATTGAGGTGGTGCAAGCTGTGTGACTGCCGGTAGAGGTGCG
>NZ_RCNW01000539.1:0-17558 GCF_004307605.1 Pseudomonas sp. Sample_24 | reverse complement strand
GCGATGAGGCCGGCACAAACAACATCAATGCCGGCTCGAACCACTCAGCGCAATCGCTCAAGCATCTGGTAATACCACATGCCCGCCGCCAGCATCGGATTGCCCAGCAAGTCGCCCATCGGCACGCGGATGTGTTGGCAGGCGGCGAAGGTGTCGAAGTGCTCAAGCTGCCCGGTGATCGCACGGCCCATGATTTCACCCATGATGTGGCTGGTGGCGATGCCGTGGCCGGAGTAGCCTTGGCAATACCAGACATTGTCCGAGAGCTTGCCCAATTGCGGAATGCGGTTGATCACGATACCCATCGCGCAGCTCCACTGGTAATCGATGGCCACGCCTTTGAGTGCCGGGAACGTCTGCTCGATGCACGGGCGCAGCTCGGCGGCGATGTCCCGTGAATCCTTGCCGCTGTAATTGGCGCCACCGCCGAACAGCAAACGACCATCGGCCGTCAGGCGGTAGTAGTCGAGCACGAAACGACAGTCATACACGGCCAGGTCTTCGGGGTTGATCTGTTTCGCCAGATCCCCCAGTGGCGCGGTGGTGACGATGCCGCCCATGGCCGGGAAAATCTTGCCCTTGAGCTTGCCCGGCTCAAGCTTGTGATAGACGTCGCCGGCCAGCAGCACCTGATTGGCATCGATGCGGCCGTGAGCGGTACGCACCCCGGGCGTATCGCCATGAATGATTTCCAGCACTTCGCTGTTTTCAAAGATCAGCGCGCCCAGACTCTCTGCGGCCCGCGCTTCACCGATGCACAGGTTGAGCGGGTGCAAGTGCATGTTGCGGGTGTTTTGGATTGCGCCGTGATAGAGATCGCTTTGCAGCAGATCGCGCACCTGGCTGCGGTCGAGCAGGCTGACCTCATCAGCCATGCCGCGTCGCACGGCCTCGTCGTAATCCTTGCGCAGACCGTCCATGTGGCTGGGCTTGTAAGCGGCATGAAGGTGGCCGTGCTTGAGGTCGCAGGCGATGGCGTATTTCTCGACCCGCTGCTTGATGATCTGATGCCCGCGCCAGCGCAGATGCCAGATGAAATCGTCGACTTCATCGCCAAGGGTGTGGCGCATCTGTTTGCGCATCGCTTCATCGCCCGACAGGCTGCCGGTGACTTGACCGCCGTTGCGTCCGGTAGCGCCCCAACCGATTTTATGGCTTTCGACGATGGCGACTTTCAGGCCTTTTTCCGCGAGTTCGACGGCGGTGGCGACGCCGGTGAAACCGCCGCCGATGATCACCACATCGACCCGGTGCCGGCCTTGCAGGGTCGGGTAATCGGTGTCCTGGTTGAGGGTGGCGGTGTAGTAGGAATTGCTGCGTTGTTGAGTCATGGCTGTGTCCGGGGAAAATGTGGGGGAGTGCAGTCGTTGTAGGAGTGAGCCTGCTCGCGATGGCGGTGTGTCATTGACCAGTGATGGTGGCTGACACGACCTCATCGCGAGCAGGCTCGCTCCTACAGGGGCTTACGCCTCAGTCAAATACCAACGCCAATCCTGCTCACCCACTTCAGCCATGAACTGCCGATACTCGGCACGCTTGACCGCCAGATACACCCCGAGAAATTCCTGCCCCAATGCATCCCGCGCCCACACCGAGTTTTCCAGTGCCGTCAGCGATGTCAGCCAGTCGGTCGGCAACAATTGCGTGGCTTGTGCGTAACCGTTGCCCTCTACCGGTTCCCCCGGATCGAGGTTTTCAGTGATGCCGCGATGAATGCCGGCCAGTATCGCTGCTGCCGCCAGATACGGGTTGGCGTCGGCGCCGCAGATGCGATGTTCGATGTGCCTGCTGTTGGCCGGGCCACCTGGAACTCGCAAGCTCACGGTACGGTTGTCGACGCCCCAGGTCGGCGCCAGCGGCGCGTAGCTGTTGGCCTGGAAGCGCCGGTAGGAGTTGGCGTTGGGGCAAAACAGCAACAGCGAATCAAGCAACGAGGCGAGCATGCCGCCGATGGCCGTGCGCAGCAGCGGTGTGCCGGCCGGGTCTTCGCAGGCGAACAGGTTGCGGCCCTCGGCATCGGCGATGCTGACATGCATGTGCATGCCGGTGCCGGCCAAATGGTCAAAGGGTTTGGCCATGAAGGTCGCTTGCATGCCGTGCTGATGTGCAATGGCTTTGACCAGGCGTTTGTAGCGCACCGCCTGATCCATCGCTTGCAAGGCATCACCGTGTTCCAGGGTGATTTCCACCTGGCCTGGTGCGTATTCGGAAATCGCCGTGCGCGCCGGAATGCCATGGAGTTTGCACGCCGCGTAGAGGTCGGCCAGGAACGGCTCAATCTGTTCCAGTTCGCGCAGGCCATAGACTTGCGTGTGTCGCGGTCGACCGCCGTCGGCGTCCAGCGCCGGTTGCGGGCGCCCGAGATGATCGCGCTTGGCATCGAGCAAGTAGAACTCCAGCTCGCACGCCATCACCGGGTAGTAACCCTGGGCTTTCAGGCGCTCGATCACGTTGATCAGCAGGTGGCGCGGGTCGGCGATGCTCGCCGGCCTGCCTTCCTGCGGGTGCATGCTGACTTGCACGGCGGCGGTCGGAATCTGCCGCCACGGCAAGCGCACCAGGCTGCCTTCGAGCGGGTAGGCACGACAGTCGATATCGCCCACATCCCAAACCAGCCCGGAGTTCTCGACGTCGTCGCCCTGCAAGGTCAGGCCGAGGATGGTGCTGGGCAGCGGACGACCGCTTTCATACACCGCCAGCAGTTCTTCGCGGTGCAACAGTTTGCCGCGCGGCACACCGTTGGCATCGAGGATGAACAGCTCGATCATGTCGATATCGGGGTTGTTCGCCAGGAAAGTCTGGGCGTCTTCAAGGGCTGCGAATTTCATTGTTCGTCACTCACGTTGGCGTCCTGCGGACGCACGGATTCAGGCCTCGGCACGACTACGGATACAAAGATCCGGGGCATGCAGGCAAAGGATTAGCGAAGGAAGAGGCTCTACGCGTTTGGGACGCGATCAGGCGAGCAGGGTGCTATCCGGCGGACGTGCGGAGTGACGGAGTTTGGAACGGCTCAAGGCCATGGGCAGGTTGACAATGCGGTTCATATCGGATGTTTCCGGCATTGGGATTCGTCGATGGCGGGTGTGACCCGCCATCGGGCGTGTCTGGATACTAGGGGGGAATCTGATGCGTGTAAACGTTTCATTCATCGCATCATGTGTACGCCAAGGCCGATTATCGCAGCGCCGAGCAACACCTCGATCACCCCGCGCTTGAAGCGAAACAGGGCAATGGCCGCCACGATCGCGATCAGCAGCGAGGGCCAGTCGAGGGAATTTTCGAAGCCCTTGGGCCACAGCACATGATAGCCGAAAAAGCACGCCAGATTGAGGATCACGCCGACCACGGCCGCGGTAATCGCCGTCAACGGTGCGGTGAATTTCAGTTCGTTGTGCGTCGATTCCACCAGCGGCCCGCCGGCGAGGATAAACAGGAAAGAAGGCAGGAAGGTGAACCAGGTCACCAGCGTTGCCGCGACGGCACCGGCGACAAAGGCCTGGTCCGGGCCGAAGACTTGCAGAACGTAGCCGCCGATGAACCCGACAAACGCCACCACCATGATCAGTGGCCCGGGGGTGGTCTCACCGAGCGCCAGGCCGTCGATCATCTGCGTCGGCGTCAGCCAGCCATAGTGACCGACCGCGCCCTGGTAGACATACGGCAACACCGCGTAGGCACCCCCGAATGTCAGTAGCGCCGCTTTGGTGAAGAACCAGCTCATTTGCGTGAGCGTACCGTCCCAGCCAAACAAAGCGGTCAGGGTGGCCATGGGCAGTGTCCACAGGATAACGCCGGTCAGCGCCAGGCGTGCCAGCCTCAAACCGCTGAAACGGGCATGCTCGGGGGGCGGTGTGTCATCGTCGATCACGGCCGGGCCGAACGACTTTTGCGTTGCGCCATGGCCACCGGTGCGAAATTTTTCCGGGGCCAGTCGGCCGCCGAAGTAACCGATCACTGCGGCACCCAGGACGATCAGCGGAAATGGCACGTTCAGCACAAAGATCGCCGCGAAGGAGGCGCCGGCGATGCCCCACAGCCAACCGTTTTTCAGTGCCCGCGAGCCGATCCGGTGGGCGGCTTGCAGCACAATCGCGGTCACTGCCGGCTTGATCCCGTAAAACACACCGGCCACCACCGGCACTTCACCGAAGGCGATGTAGACCCAGGACAAGCCGATCAGGATGAACAGCGAAGGCAGCACAAACAGCACACCCGCGATCACGCCGCCCCAGGTGCGGTGCATCAGCCAGCCGATGTACGTCGCCAGTTGCTGGGCTTCGGGGCCGGGCAACAACATGCAGTAATTGAGCGCGTGCAGAAAGCGTCGCTCGGAAATCCAGCGTCGGCGCGCGACCAACTCCTGGTGCATGATCGAAATCTGTCCCGCCGGCCCGCCGAAACTGATGAAGCCAAGCTTGATCCAGAAGCGCAAGGCTTCGCGCAGGCTGATCGGCTCGGGCGTGGAGTGTTCCTGTTTTGGTAAGACGCTCAAGCCTGCGCTCCTGGTGTCGATGCCACTGAATTGAGCTCAGGCTACGGATAACGATTTATCGCGTCCAATGGTTCTTGTGCGTTGATGGGGAATGGCTGATACGGCTGGCGGTCGTCAGCTTCAGCCGCCCGTCATGTTCATGAACCGAACGACTTGAACATCGTCGTTCACTTCGAAATTGTGTCGATAGGGCTTGAGTTTCATCGCTTCGATGATCGCTTTCTCCAGGCGTTCGGGATGCCCCGGATGGCTACGCAAAACCGCCTTCAAATCCACCGAATGTTCATTGCCCAGGCACAGCAGCAAGCGTCCCTCCACGGTCAGTCGCACCCGATTGCAGGTACCGCAAAAATTATGGCTGTGGGGCGAAATGAACCCCAGGCGAATTTGCGGTGCTTCGGCCAGGCGCCAGTAGCGTGACGGGCCTTGGGTCGACTCGGCGGAATCAATCAGCGTGAAGCGCTCGGCAATCCGCTCGCGCACTTGTGTGCTGGAGCAGAACGCTTCGGCGCGGCTGTGTTCATCGATGATGCCCAGGGGCATCTCTTCGATGAAGGAAATGTCGAGGTTACGATCGATGGCGAAGCTCACCAGATCGTTGATCTCGTGGTCGTTACGGCCCTTCATCACCACGCAATTGAGTTTGGTATGGCTGAACCCGGCCTGGTTGGCGGCGTCGATGCCCTTGATCACTTGCGCCAGATCACCGGTGCGGGTCAGTTCGCGAAAGCGCTGTGGGTCCAGGCAATCGAGACTGATGTTGAGGCGCTTGACCCCTGCATCGAACAACGGTTGCGCCAGTTTGGCCAATTGCGAGCCGTTGGTGGTCATGCACAGTTCACGCAGGCCGGGCAGGGCGGCGATCTTTTCACACAGCTGTACCACGCCCGGACGGATCAGCGGCTCGCCCCCGGTCAGGCGGATCTTGCGGGTGCCGAGCGCCACGAAACTTGCGGCCAGCTGATAGATTTCTTCCAGTGTCAGCACCCGTTGGCGCGGGAGAAACTGCATGTCCTCGGCCATGCAATACACGCAACGGAAATCGCAACGGTCGGTGAGCGACATCCGCAGATAGTCCACGCGCCGGGAGAACCCATCTAGCAGGACCCGTTCTGACATGACACCCTCGCTTGGCGCTTTTATAGAGACTTGCGTTTTTGACGCAAGTGTTGAGCGCAGGCTAAGAGCAACGTTGATAGGCGTCCAATCACTATTAATAACCAAGTGATCGAGCGGATCTATGATGGATTGATTTATCCGTAAGGTCGCTGACGTGCTTGCGGCTGGCAGGTGCTCACTGCGCACCAAACATGGCAGTCCAGTAAATGCCGGCATCGCTCTTCGGATCATTGGCATACGCCGCGCCCAATTCGTTGAACTGCGGGTTCATCAGGTTGGCGCAGTGGCCCGGGCTGGCGAGCCAGCCGTCGACGACCTTGCGCACGGTGTCCTGCCCGGCGGCAATGTTTTCGCCGATCTGCTGGAAGTTGTAGCCTGCCAGTTCCGCGCGGTCACCCGGTGTGCGGCCGTCGCGATCCTTGTGATCGAAGAAATTGTTGTTGGCCATTGCCCGTGAATGGGTTTCGGCAGCGGCACCCAGCGTGGCGTTCCAGGCCAGTGGTGTGGTGGCGTTGAACGATTGAGCGCCGCACTGGCGCGATTTGGTGCGTGCGGCATTAAGCTCGGCCAGCAACTTCTGGCCTTCGGCTTGCCAGTCGCCCAAGCGTGCGCTCAGCAGTGGACGCGCCACTACAATTCGCCATTCGCGGTCCTGGCGGCTCACGCCGACATCGACAAATTGCGGGTCGAGCACGATCTGGCAAAAGCTTTCCTGAATCGCTTTCATCGCCGATGCCGCATCACGCGGTCCGGACAGGCTGATCGCCTGCACGTTCTTCATGGGGTAGCCGGCAGTCACCATGGCTTGCTGCAGATTGCCAATGCTGGTGGCGGAAAGTGCCAGTCGCGGATCGGCCGCCAGTGGTGGCAATTCCGATGAAACCTGACCGGCGCAACGTTGCAACTGGCTGCGATAGAGATTGATCGATTCGATCAACTGTGACTCATCGCTGGCCACGGCGCTGGCGGCCAACAGCATTCCCAACGACAAACCGGCAAAGCGCATAGCGGATGGTAGAAAACCCATGGAAAACTCCTTGTGCTGACTGCGCCATGATGCGCGAAGTTGCCTTGTCACAGTCAACGGATTTTCCCGAAAGTTGTGGCGCAAGTGCAATCATTTCACTACTACACTCTAGCGATACTGCCTACAGAGTACCGCCCGACCATGTGCCAACACTGGATAACAACCTGCTTCGCCCTGATTCTGCTCGCTGGCCCGGCATTGGCCGCCGATCAGCAGCAAACCCAAAAAGTCGCCGAAGACAAGGCCGAGGTGCTGGAGCAAAAGGCTGCCGAGAACAGCAGCCCGGCACCGGTGCCCAAGTCCGAAGCCATTACCCAGCCTGAAGTGCAGGCCGTTGACCCGGCCGGCAAGGCGCCGCTGGACGACGCCATCACGTGTCTCGCCCGATCGATCTACTGGGAGGCCAAAGGCAAGGACGCTGCCGACATGGAAGCGGTGGCCAACGTGGTGATGAACCGTCTCGGCCATGATGGCTTTCCCGATACCGTCTGCGGCGTGGTCAAGCAAGGCTCGGAAACCAAAAGCTGCCAGTTCTCGTGGTGGTGCGACGGGCGTGCCGATTCGGTTCAGGAGGAGGTGCCTTACGCCCTTGCCAAGGAGATCGCACGCAAAGCGCTGAACAAGCAGTTGCCGGATCGCACCAAAGGCGCGCTGTACTTCCACGATCGCACGGTTAAACCGGATTGGGCCAAGGAATACACCAATACAGCGAACATCGGCCTGTTCAAGTTTTACAAGCCGCTAAATGGGGATGCCAAATAGCGGCCTTTTTTTCAGTTATGACGGCGACGCCAGAAGAACCGCGCCAGCAGCGCATCGAGACTGAATTTACCCGGACCCGAGAGCAGCAGCGGCAGCAGTGCGGCGAGGTAGATCAGCGGCAGTTTGAAGTTGCCGTAGCCTTTGTTGGTGATCGAGTAACCCTGGGCCAGTTCGCTCAGGCTCGACCAGTCAGCGGGCCAGTGCACGGCGGCGGTTGCGACGATGGTGACGACAATCAGGCTGATGGCCGAAAACCGTGTAGCCAGGCCAACCAGCAAGGCGAGGGCGCAGATCAATTCCACCCACATCGACATTTCCCAGTTCAGCGTGGCCGGCAGGTGGTTGAACGGAAACAGGAAGCGCTCTTGAATGTCGGCGAACCAGTTTTCACCGTTGTATTTCTCCAGCCCCGACTCGAAGAACTCCCAGGCCAGGAACACTCGCAGCGTCAAAGGCGCGATCCAGTGGCCGACGCGATCAAGGTTCAGGTGCAAGCCTTTGACGGCCGATGAAATCGAAGTGTTCATGGACGGTGTCTCCTACAAGTCAGTGATGTCGGGCGAGGTGTGCCCGTTTAGCGACAAGTGAATTTCATCAGGCGGGTGTATCTGCGTTGTGTCACTTGCGCGGGGGTTTAAGGCTTGTTGTGTCGAGGGCGGGGCTGTACACACTTTGATACGTGGAGGCCGCAGGTCAGGTCGCTATCGCAAGCAGGCTCGCTCACACAGGTGTTTTGCTATACATTTTCTGCCCGCCCATTGCATGGTGAAACCGCTTCATGTCTCTTGCGCTCGAACGTCTAGTCGCTGGCACGCCGATCCCTTTCGCCGGTAACCGTGTCACTGTAGTCAGCCCCGAACTGGCGGCACGCTTCCAGCCCGGAGACCACTTGCTGGTAGAACAGGTCAGCGGCGAGTTGCTGTTGATCCCGGTGGCTGACCAGCAGGCCGCCGCCGTGGCAATCGAACGCGCGCAAGCGGCGTTTGCTGCGATGTCGGCGGTGTCGGATCAGGCGATCAGCAACTTCTTCGACCTGTTCGCCCAGCGTCTGGAAACCCCGCAGTGCTGGGCCTTGATCGAAGCTGCCAACCAGGCTGACATCGAGCGAGCGAAGTCCCGTGGCCGGTCGACCACGCGTTTGCTGGCCGATGAACGCATGCGTCGCGACATGATTGCCGGCCTGCGCGCCTGGCGAGACGCCTCTGCCACCCGTGGCAAAGTGATCAGCTGCGTCGAGCACGACGGCTGGAAGGTCGAGCAAGTGGTGTCGCCGCTGGGCATTGTCGCGTTTGTCTTCGAAGGTCGACCTAACGTTTTTGCCGATGCCGCGGGTGTTTTGCGCACGGGGAACACCGCGGTGCTGCGCATCGGCAGCGATGCGCTGGGCACCGCCCAAGCCATTGTGGCCCATGCGTTGAATCCGGCATTGAGTGATGCCGGGTTGCCGAGCGGCGCGGTATCACTGGTGGAAAGCGTCAACCATGCAGCCGGTTGGGCGATGTTTGCCGACCGGCGCCTGTCGCTGGCCGTGGCCCGTGGTTCGGGACGTGCCGTCAGCCAGTTGGGCAGTATCGCGCAACAGGCCGGAACGGCTGTCAGCCTGCACGGTACCGGTGGTGCGTGGCTGATCGCGGATACCGATGCCGATACCGGTCGCTTCGCCAGCGTGGTGCGCAACTCCCTCGACCGTAAAGTCTGCAACACCCTGAATGTTTGCCTGATCCATCGCAACCGCGCCGCCGAACTGGTGCCGGTGTTTCTCGATGCCTTGCAACAGGCCGGCAAGGCACGGGGCCAGGGCTGCAAGTTGCACATCGTCGAAGGCAGCGAAGCATGCCTGCCGGCCGATTGGCTCAATGCAACCGTCGAGGTTTACCGCGCCGAAGGCTACCAGAGCGAAGCCTTGGCCGAGCCGTTGCCCGAGGATCAACTGGGCCGCGAGTGGGAGTGGGAAGAAACGCCGGAAGTCAGCCTGAAAATCGTCGACGACCTGGACAGCGCCATTGCCTTGTTCAACCGCTACAGCCCGCAGTTCACCGTGTCGCTGATCAGCGAAGATGCCGCGACGCAGGAGCGTTTCTACAACGCAGTCAACGCGCCTTTTGTCGGCAACGGCATTACCCGTTGGGTCGATGGCCAGTACGCGCTCAACAAGCCGGAGCTCGGTTTGTCGAACTGGGAGAGCGGGCGCCTGTTTGCGCGCAGTGCGATTCTCTCGGGCGATGGCGTGTTCACCATCCGCAGCCGCATGACCCAGATCGATCTGGGCGTCAAACGCTGAGTGATTCAGCTGGGCGACCGCCGCAATGGCGGTCGCCATCGCCTTGATCAGGCCGCTTCCATTGCTTTGCCAGGCACAGCGCAAGTGCCAGGATGCTCAGCCAGCGGCAGAAAACGATGGCTGGTGCCATCGAGTGCATCGATCGAGCCGGTTTCGATGTCATAGACCCAGCCGTGCAAATTCAGCAGACCTTTTTCCTGGGCCAGGCGCACGCTTGGATGAGTCTGGATGTTGGCCAATTGCGCGATCACATTCTCGCGCACCATCGCGCTTATTTTCGCCGTTTGCGTAACGTGAGGCCGTGACTCGTTGATGACTTTCGCCGACTCGGCGTGCTGCAACCAGCCGCTGACGGCGGGCAGGTGATCCATGCAGGTGCATTTGGCGACAGCGGTCATTGCGCCACAGTCCGAATGCCCGCAGATGACGATATCCGTTACGCCCAACACGGCAACAGCGTATTCGACGGTGGCCGACACACCACCCGGATGAGGGCTGTAGGAGGGCACGATGTTGCCGGCGTTACGGATTACGAACAACTCGCCGGGTTCTTGCTGGGTCAGCAATTCGGGCACTACACGGCTGTCGGAACAGGTGATGAACAAGGTACCCGGTTGTTGCGTGGTGGCCAGGTGTTTGAACAGGTCGGTGCGTTGTGGAAACACTTCTTTCTGGAATTTTACAAAGCCTTCGATGAGCGCTTTCATGGCGGCGTCCTCATGGATGAGCGGATTTGGCCCGCACGGTGGTACGGGCCGTTTTCGACTTAGAACGGACGTAGGGGCAGGAACTTGCCGTCGAGCGTAATCACTGCGCGCGAACCGCCTTCCGGGTCTTCGACTTTTTTCATGTCGAGCTTGAAGTTGATCGCACTGATGATGCCGTCGCCGAACTGCTCATGAACCAGAGCCTTCAAGGTGGTGCCGTAGATCTGGATCATTTCGTAGAAGCGGTAGATGGTCGGATCGGTCGGGACACCCGCAAGGCTGCCGCGCAGCGGGATGATCTGCAGGCGAGCCACCGCCTCGGCATCCAGGTCGAGTTTCTCGCCGATCACCTCTGCGGCGCTTTGCGGCAGTGGATGCTGGCCGAGAAGTGCAGCGGTGACATAGGCAAGGCCCAGGCCGGTGCCGTCAGCCAGGTCTTGCCACGACAGATTTTTGCGAGCTTTGGCATCGAGAATTGCGGTGGTCAGGGCCAGGCTTGGATCGTTATAGGCGTGAGACTGTTGCATGGTGGTTCTCCTGTCGCTGGGGGAAGTGTCTGGGTGTGAAGCCATCTTCTTCCGTTCAATCCATAGCGTCCAAGACCGATATACAATCCAAGGCATAAGTACTGTCTATAGATAGAAAGGTCTGAGCATGCTGCTGCGACATCTGCGTTACCTGTTGGCCGTGGCTGACCATGGCGGCTTCACCCGTGCGGCCGAAGCCCTGCATGTTTCCCAGCCAACGCTTTCACAACAGATCCGGCAACTGGAAGAGACCCTGGGTGTCAGCCTGTTCGATCGCACGTCGCGTACGGTCAAGCCGACCGACGCGGGTCAGGCGTATATCGAATGCGCTCGGCGGGTGCTGATAGAGCTGGAGGCGGGCAAGCGTGCGCTGCACGACGTGAAGGATTTGTCCCGGGGCACTTTGCGTCTGGCCATGACCCCGACTTTCATGGCCTACCTGGTGGGGCCGCTGGTGCGCGATTTCGTGGCGCGTTACCCGAACATTCACCTGGAGGTGTTCGAGCTGTCGATGGACGACATCGAAACCGGGTTGGCGCAGGACTCTCTGGACATCGCGATTGCGTTTGATCAGGTGAGAAACCCTGATATCGAATCGATTCCTGCATTTACCGAAACCCTGGGATTGATGGTCGGCCAGGCGCATCCGTTGTATGAAAGCCGGGACACCGTGACCCATGACCAGGTGGCGCAGCTGCAGTTTGCCTTACTCAGCGCAGATTTTTTCACGCGCACCTGCATTGACGAGTATTTCACCCGGGCGCAGATAACGCCGAAAGTGGCGATCGAGGTCAATTCGGTCAACACGCTGTTGGAAGTCATTCGGCATACGGCAATGGCTACAATCCTTCCGGAGCCCATTGCAACCAGCGACCGCGCTCTGCGCATGATCCCGCTAGCGGGGGAGGCGCCCCAGCGTGGCGCTGCATTACTGCGTCGTAAAAACAACTATCACAGTGCGGCGGCTTTGGCTTTTGTGCAGGTGGTGTTGGCTGCTGGTATGTCTTGAGTGGCAACATTCCCCACTTTCATTCAGCCATTAAAAAGGGCCTGCTCTTATCAGGAGCAGGCCCTTTTTATTTATGAGTCAACAATGACTCATTTCAATTAGTAGAACCGATCAATCACCCGAACTTCGTTCTTGTTCTGCATCGAATCCCAGGCCTGTTTCAGCGTTTGCAGGACATTGCCGATGAAGTCTTTGTCGGCCGCGGCTTTTTTGCCGACATAGCCCTGGCCGCGACGGTACATCTTCAGTCGGGCGAGCAGGTTCTGGTTGTTCTGGTCGAACTCTGCTTCATGGGCATGTGGCGACAGGCAGTCGATATGAACCTGACCCGATTTGCTGATCCACAGGATATGGCTGTCGTGGCTGTCTTTCTTTGCCGCGAACATACGAGCCAGTTCTTCGATAGTAGGTTGATTGTTCAGATTCATGATAAAGCCCCCTTGACCATTTGGTGATCTTTCAAAGTTGATTCGCTAATACAAGTAGCCCATCGGTTAGTTGATCCCTGGCACCGAAACCAGGACGTCAGCAGCCGTCCGTCATAAGCGACGAGGTCCTGCGTCTGTTGCATGTAGTCGTGTTGAATAACTGCTACGCAATAGCGTCACAACGAAGAGAAGCGGCGATAACCTTTGGCCCCTGCCGACGTTTTCAAGGTCGGCCACAAGCTTCATGAGGATGGATCGCCAGCGCTTCTCGTCCTTGTACTGGACGTTCAGGCCAGGTCAGCTTCTTCAATCTGCCTTGTGGGCAGCGTGTATCCGGAAAAAACAGCTCGGCGGTCAGACGAGCTTGCTCAAGCGTGTTGCGTGTACTCCCGATCGGGGAGACGTCTGCATCATGCAAGGGCAAATCGTGCTCGTCAACGGTTTTGTAGTGATTATTTTCAGTCACTACATATTGTCGGACAAAGCTGGGAGGAATTAAAAAAGGCGCTGTAAAGGCGTCACTCAGGCTGGCGGCGCTGGCGCCTCGAAGCGGTAAAGGGTGCAGGGATAACCTTCTACCGTGAGGAAATGTCGAGTAAAACCGCCTGCGCTGAGATCGGGCATCACGGTGGCCCAGAACAACCGAGCAGGCAGGTTCGCTTCGATGTGGAAAATTTGCCATTGACCGGGAAATCGGCTCAAGAGGGTGGAAACGACAAACCTGGCGACACCCTGGCCACGAAAGCGTCGGCTGACAAACAAGTAGCCGATGTTGTAATCGGCGCCGGGCAAGTGGGTGTTTTCATCCACGGTCACGAAACCCGCCAGTTCGCCGTCGACCCGGATCAAAAACGGTCGGGTGGCGGGTTTTTGCCAATAGTCCGACAAGGGGCGAAGGCTGAAAAAGCCGTGTTCGCTCAGTTTCAGCGGCAACCATTCACTGAAGTCGTAGGTGTAGAACTGCATCAGGTTTTCAATGGTTTCCAGTTCGTCGCGTTGCGCGGCGTGCAGTTCTATCGAGGGCATACTGGTGAACTCCTGTCTTGATGCCAGGACAGTATGGCCGATCAACCCTTGCTCGCCGGTTTCGCGCTGCGTCTGGTGCCAGCCGCTGCTTTGCGCTTGGCAGGCTTGCGCTTGTTTTTCCATGGCGTGGCACCGCGTCCGGCGGGGCTTGCCGGACCGCTGATGGTCAGGTTCAAACCGGCACATCGACTGACCTGTTTGCTCATCCAGGCCGCCTGTTTGGCAACGAACTCTTCGAGGCGCATTTCCCCGCTCTGCACCATGTCCAGGGCTTGCTCCCAAATGGCCGTAGTGCCCGGATCGGCAATGGCGCGAGGCACCGCATCGATCAGACTGAAAGCGGCCGGCGTGGCAGAAAGAGCCTTGCCGTTCTTGATCAGGTAACCACGGTCGAGCAGACCCTGGATGATCGAGGCGCGGGTCGCTTCGGTGCCGATACCCGTGGTGTCCTTGAGTTTCTGCTTGAGCAGAGGGTCTTCCACCAGTTTGGCGACGTTTTTCATCGCCTTGATCAGGTCGCCCTCGGTGAACGGTTTGGGCGGTTGGGTCCACAGGTCCTTGAGCTGCACGCTGGCCACTGCGCAATCAATTCCTTCGCGCAGGTTGGGCAAGGTTTGAGGCGCTGGGGCTTCACGACCTTTCGCCGGGGCAAGCGCTTCGGGCAGGGCGCGTTTCCAGCCGGGATCGACGATTTGTTTGCCCACCGCGCGCAAGGCTTCACCGGCACAGTCGAAATCAGCCTGGGTGCGGTCATACTCGTGATTGGGCAGAAACTGCGCGAGATACCTGGCCCTGATCAGCGTATAGACCGCGCGGTGCTTGCCGGTCAGGCGTTCGAGGTTTTTGGCCGCAGCAGTAGGGATGATGCCGTGGTGCGCACTGACCTTGGCATCGTTCCAGGCCCGTGAGCGCCTATGGGGCTCCAGGTGATCGCGCAAGGCATCCAGCGCCGGATCGGCTTGCCTGAGGGCGGCGAGAATCGCCGGTGCTTCGACGTGCTGGCTGACGGGCAGATAGCCGCAGTCACTGCGCGGGTAGGTGATCACCTTGTGGGTTTCATAAAGTGCCTGGGCGATGTCGAGGGTTTCCTGAGCGCCGAGCCCGAGTTTCTTCGAGCAGACTTCCTGTAGCGTGCCCAAATCGAAGGGCAGTGGCGCCACTTCACGCATGCGTTCGGTGCGCAGCTTGATCACCCGGGCACTTGCCGCGCCCATCATTGCTGTGGCTGCCTGTTGGGCCAGTGCCTGATTCAGGCAGCGATCCTGATCGTCGCAAACTCCGGATGCCGCGCGCCATTGCGCGGTGAAAGCAGTGCCGTCGTGCAGCAGTTGCACGTCGATGGCCCAGTAGGCGACCGGGACGAAGTCGGCAATGCTGCGGTCGCGATCCACCACCAGGCGCAGGGTAGGGGTTTGCACCCGGCCTACCGGTAACACGCCCTGATACCCGGACTGGCGCCCGAGCAGCGTGAACAGTCGACTCATGTTCATGCCGATCAACCAGTCGGCACGACTGCGCCCCAGTGCGGAATGGTAGAGATTGAAGGTTTCGGCGCCTGGTTTGAGCGACGCGAGGGCTTTGCGGATCGAGGCGTCGTCCAGCGCCGACAGCCACAGGCGGCGGATCGGGCCGCGATACTTGCAGTGCTCCACCAGTTCCCGGGCGATCATCTCGCCTTCGCGGTCGGCGTCGGTAGCAATGATCAGTTCCGACGCTTCACCGAGCAGACGTTTGACCGCCTTGTACTGGCTCGCCGTGCGCGGCTTGACGGTCATCTTCCATGTGCCCGGAATGATCGGCAGGTCGGCCAGTACCCAGCGCTTGTAGCGCGCGTCATAGGCATCCGGCGGCGCGGTTTCCAGGAGATGGCCGATGCACCAGGTCACCGTGACGTCCGTGCCCAGCCAGCAGCCGTCGCCCCGGCGTCTGGCGCCGAGCACAGCCGCGATGTCTTTGGCCTGGGAAGGTTTTTCACAGAGGTACAGCCGCATAACCACCATCGTTGATCAGTGTCCGGGGAGGTGCACAGAATGGCGGGTGATGCGCGCCGGAGCAATCATTATCTGTATGGATGTACAGCTTTGACGTTGCATTTGATTTCATCGCCTTCGCAATCCGTTCGGCTGCGAGGCCGCCAAGGTCAGCCAAGTTGCGTTATACCTGATGAATCGACTCATCACCGTCTCGAGGAACGTATACATGAAAACTTCAGGTCCCAGCCCTGTCATCACCATTGCCGAGCAGCCCGGTTGCCTGTTGGTGAAGTTTCACGGGATCCAGGTCGCGGCGTCCTCCCGCGCGCTGGTGCTGCTTGAGGCCAACTACCCACCGGTTTACTACGTGCCCCGCGAAGACATCGACGAGAAGTATTACGCCCGCACCGATCACACCAGTTACTGCCCGTACAAAGGTGATGCCAGTTATTTCAGTCTGCAAGTGCCAGGGCATGAAGGTGCTAACGCCGTGTGGAGTTATGAAAACCCCAAAGTGTCGGTGGCGCAGATCCGTGAATACATGGCGTTTTATCCCGACCAGGTGAAATTCGAGGTGGTCGAGCTTGAAGAGTGATTGTCTGTGCGGCTGACGAATCGTTTGCGCACACGGCAGGAACAAGCATCGTCAGTCGGTATTCTTGATTGCCTGTACCAGGGTGCTTTCGTCGATCTGAGCAATCGACGTCACCCCGGTCAGCGTCATCGCCACACGCATTTCCCTTGCAAAGATATCCAGCATGTTCTCTACCCCGCGTTGACCATCGGCGGCCAGCGCGTAAGCCATCGAACGCCCCAACAACACGCCCTTGGCGCCCAGCGCCAGCATGCGCACAACGTCCAGCCCTGAGCGGATGCCCGAATCGACCAGTACCGTCAGGTCATCGCCAATCGCTTGTTTGATCGGCGGCAATGCCTGGGCAGTGGAGAGAACCCCGTCCAGCTGCCGGCCGCCGTGGTTCGACACGACAATGCCATCGGCACCGAAACTCACCGCGTCCTTGGCGTCCTGCGGGTCGAGAATGCCTTTGATGATCATCGGGCCTTTCCAGAAATCGCGAATCCATTCCAGGTCGCTCCAACTGATCGATGGATCGAAATTGTTGGCCAGCCAGCCCATGTAGTCTTCAAGTGTCACGGCTTTGCCGAGGTACCTGGAGATATTCCCCAGATCATGCGGCCGGCCCATGAGGCCGACGTTGTACGCCCAGTCGGGTCGGGTCATCGCTTGAAGCATGCGCCGCGATGACGCAAAAGGCCCGGACATGCCCGAGTGGGCGTCGCGGTAGCGGGCGCCGGGGGTTGGCATGTCGACGGTGAACACCAGGTTCTTCACCCCGGCAGCTTTCGCCCGTTCCAGGGCGTTGCGCATGAAGCCCCGGTCCTTGAGCACATACAGCTGAAACCAGATGGGTTGCTCGCTTTGCGCCACGACTTCCTCGATCGAACAGACCGAGACGGTGGACAGGCACAGGGGGATGCCTTTGTTCTGCGCCGCTCTCACGGCCTGCACCTCACCACGGCGGGCGAACATGCCGGTCAGCCCCACAGGCGCGAGGATGATCGGCATGGCAAGAGGTTGATCGAAGAGGGTGGTTTCCAGGCTCAAAGTTTCGACGTTCTTGAGGATACGCTGGCGCAGGCTGATGCCGGTCAGGTCGGCGCTGTTGGCCCGCAGGGTATGTTCCGCGTAAGCGCCGCCATCAATGTAATCGAACAAGAAACGTGGGAGTTTGCGACGTGCTGCCTCGCGATAATCGGATGCAGAGGAAATGATCATGCCGGTGCCTCGGTCAGTGTAGGAGCGAGCCTGCTCGCGATGGTCGTTAACGATAGCGCGTGCCTTCAGGTTGAACACGGCGCTCTTGAGACCTATGCGAGCGAACTCGCTCCTACAGAATCCAGTTTGTGAGTTGGCTGTCAGTTCTTGTCCAGATCGACGTTGCGCGTCTCACGCAAACAGATCATCCCCACCACCAGGCTCACCCCGGTGATCAGCACCGGATACCAGAGCCCGTAGAAAATGTCCCCGGTGTAGACCACCAGGGCAAACGACACGGTCGGCAAGAAGCCGCCGAACCAGCCGTTACCGATGTGATAGGGCAGCGACATCGAGGTATAGCGGATGCGCGTCGGGAACAGTTCGACCATCAGTGCCGCCAGCGGGCCGTAGCACATGGCGGAGA
>NZ_RCNW01000510.1:0-3073 GCF_004307605.1 Pseudomonas sp. Sample_24 | reverse complement strand
GGCGATGGGCCGTAGAACGGCAACATTGGCGCGGCCATTTGATCGGCCATGATGAAAAGAATGTTCTTGCGCTTCATGTGATCGCGGCATTCCATAGTGGATGTTTATGCGAGAGTGCTGGGATCGAGGATGTAACCCATGCACTTTGCGGTAAAGCCCACGCGCAGCAATGACTAGGATAAGCACAGCTTATGTATGACGCTCTTGGTGACCTGTCTCTGGATTTACTTCGCGCGTTCGAAGCCGCGGCCCGTCAACGCAGCTTCACGGCTGCCGCCAATGAACTGGGCACTACCCAACCCGCCATCAGCCAGCAAATCAAGCGGCTGGAAGAACAGTTGGCCACACGTCTGTTCGACCGCATTTACCGCGGTATCGAACTGACCGAGGCCGGAATGATCCTTTTCGAGCAAGTTCAGCTTGGATTGCAGAATATCGATGCTGGTTTGAGTGCGATCAGCGCACAGCAGCAACACGAAGTGTTGCAAGTGGCGACCGATTTCGCTTTTGCTGCCTACTGGCTGATGCCGCGCCTGCACCGTTTTCACGCGGCCAATCCGCACGTGGATGTCAGCCTGGTCACCAGCGAGCGCAGCCACAACATGCTGCGTACGGATATCGATGTGGCGGTGTTATTCGGCGATGGCCGCTTCAAGCAGGGTGAAAGCCATTGGTTGTTCAGCGAAGAAGTATTCCCCGTGTGCAGCCCTCAGCTTCTGAATGAGCGTGCCCTGCCCTTGCCTGCCCAGTGTTTGTTGGAGTTCCCACTGTTGCACCTGCGCGGCGAGAACAGCAGTAACTGGTTTGACTGGAGCGGAGTGTTTCGAGAATTGGGCATCACTTCGCCCCCGGCCCCCGGCCAGTTGCGCTTCGACAACTACACCCTGTTGATACAAGCCGCGATTGGTGGTCAGGGCGTCGCCATTGGCTGGCGACACCTTGTGGATAACTTGCTGACGCAAGGCTTGTTGTGTCGCCCGATTGCGCAAACAGTGATTTCACGCTTGGGCTATTACGTGGTTCTGCCGCAACGCAAACGGCGTGGTGCGTTGATTCAACAGTTCGTCGACTGGTTGATGGAAGAACAGGCCAGTAGCGCGCAATCGCTGAACGGGATGGCGCTGCCCTCCATAGCGGTCTAGCTGTCTGCGGCGATGAAATTGACGTGCTCACCAATGTGCAAATTCAGCTGCAGCTCATCGGCAATCCCCGTGGCAGTGCGTGCCAGGCGTGCGAGCGGTTCGGCCAGGCCCGGTTCAAGGTTGCCGCCAGTCTGGCTGAAATGTTCGATGGTCAGGCCGGCCACTCCCCGTGGCGCGTTCACCAAAGTCCAATGCAACGTGCTGCTTTGCAGTGCTTCACGGATCTCTTCGGCGGCATGTCGTTCCAGGTCGTCTTCTAATTCGGGATCATCGAGAACTTCGAAATCCCCCACCACGAACAAACGGGCAATGCCCGCCGCCTGCATGCCCTCGATCAATGCATCCACTGCCAGCACTTGCTCGACCGGACCCGGCACGATGGATTTTTCCACATGCTCACTGTTGAACGGCAGGCCAGGTGCATCTAACAAGCAAATGACCGCCGAGCTGCCTGCCACACTTTGTTTCACCCGTTGAGCTGCGAAAAGATCGCCGGTCTTGGTGCGCAATCCCGGACGCGGCGCCAGCGCCGTCAGGTCGTCGAGAATGGCGATGACTTCGTGTTGGCGCCGCAGCATTTCAGCCATCAGCGCACTGCCCAGGCTACTCATGGCACCATAAAGCACCACTTTCACCACCGGGGTCTCGGCATTCTTCATGGCTGAACTCCCTTGTTTTCCCGCTTATATGGCGTACGACCTGCGGGAAACGGTGAGGGTTCTACCGGGTTTTAGAGGGATTACCCATGCAACGGATCAAGGGCTATCACGCCCACGTGTATTTCGATGCCAGTTCCATCGATCAGGCGCGGGCCTTGTGCGAGCAAGCTGCGCAATTGTTCCCGCTGAAAATGGGGCGCGTGCACGAACGCCCGGTCGGCCCGCATCCGGACTGGAGTTGCCAACTGGCGTTCGGACCGCAGCTGATCGGCGAAGTGCTGCCGTGGCTGGCGCTCAACCGCAAGGGCTTGGTGGTGTTCCTGCACCCGGACACCGGCGACGATCTGCTTGACCACAGCGAGCATGCGATCTGGATGGGGGCCATTCGTCCGCTCAATCTGTCTGTTTTTTGATCAGGGCGTTTCTTCGCCTTCGCCTTCACCTCGCAAGTGCTTGCGCAGAGTGCTGTTCTGCCGGGGGCTCGCGAAGGCTGCCCTTTGGTCCTGGCCCCGTCCGACGACCGGTTACACATCCGGTCAATGCTTTCATTGCCGAAAGCTGGCTGAAAGCTTCCCCGATTAGGATCGCCCCACTACCGGCAACAGACCGGTCGGCCAATGCCAGCGTTTTATCGCTCGCACAGCCCATTTAACAACAACAATGGTGACCCTGATGTCCTTTGAAACCCGCCGCTTCGCCGCCACTCCGCCCGTACGTCTCGTGCTTCCCGTTCTGCGCTGACCCACCCGGTTCGCCCATTCCCTAGCCGCGCTACGCCTGGAGTATTCCCATGCTGACTTTCCTTGGCTTCGCCATGGTCATCACGTTCATGTTCCTGATCATGACCAAGCGCCTGTCCGCGCTGATCGCCCTGATCATCATCCCGATTTTGTTCGCGCTGTTCGGTGGTTTCGCGCCGAAGATCGGCCCGATGATGCTCGAAGGCATCACCAAGCTTGCGCCGACCGGCGTGATGTTGATGTTCGCGATTCTGTACTTCGCCCTGATGATCGACTCCGGCCTGTTCGACCCGGCCGTGCGCAAGATCCTGAAAATGGTCAAGGGCGACCCGCTGAAAGTTTCGGTCGGTACCGCCGTACTGGCGCTGGTCGTTTCCCTCGATGGTGACGGTGCGACCACCTACATGATCTGCGTGGCCGCCATGTTGCCGCTCTACAGCCGCATCGGCATGAGCCCGCGGATCATGGCCGGCCTGATCATCCTCGCCGGTGGCGTGATGAACATGACCCCATGGGGCGGCCCGACCGCCCG
>NZ_RCNW01000075.1:0-3088 GCF_004307605.1 Pseudomonas sp. Sample_24 | reverse complement strand
GAGATGTTTTTCAGGATTTCCCGCTTCGGCGGAACAACTTTACCCAGCCGATGCATGGTGAATACGTATTGAGCCATGGAGAACCTTGGGTCAGTGACTGATGAATGATTGAAGCGCAGACGATGCCTGGCCAGACCGTGCGCGCCATCCGATTGAAAACTATCAATGCGGCTGCGCTGAAAAAGTCTGATTTTAGGAGCTGGAACGCTCCCGCGTAACCGGCAAAGCTACCTGAATGACAGGTGGCCGTCCAGCCGAGCGGGGCTGGCACTTTGCCACAACTCAAGGCATGCTAGCCGCCCTTCGGGCGTCCGGCTTATAGTGCACGTCGCGCCATTCCAGCCAAACCGCAGGATTAAAGTTTGTCCAACGTCCCTTCGTCCCTGATCACCAGTGCCCCCACTGCGGCGCCCGGCTCGCCCCTGCGCGGCACCCTCAAAGGCGCGCTCGCGACACTGGTGCTGATGCTGCTCGCCCTGATGTTCTGGCAGCTCCTGGATCAGTTGCGCGAAACCCAGAAAACCCAGCGCCAGTACACCATCGACTACACCGCCGACCTGGCAGCGCAAGTCAGTCTGAACATGGCGCTCAACGCGCGGATCGCCCTCAATCTGCTGCCGATTGTCGAACAGCCGCAAACAGCCGACGAACAGCAGGAGTTGCTGCGCAAGCTGCAAAAGTCCCTGCCCGATCTGATCAGCCTTGCCTTGCTGAGCCCCTCGGGCAGGATCCTGAATGACAGCGCCAGCAACAGCGAAGATGCCGACTATCTGGCCGAGCTGGTCCGGCGCAGTCGTGCCCAGCCTCATTACTTCAGCAATGCCATCGATGGCTCGGTGGTGCACCTGTTGCTGCATCAAGCCAGCGGCAGTACCCGCGGCTATTGGGCCCTGCGCCTGAAACCAACGTTTTTCACGACCTTGACCAAGCTCAATGAAGCGGGTGACCGGCCATTGTGGCTGGTGGAAAACCGCTTCAATCACCAAATCATCAGTCGTGATGAATCACTGCCGCTGGTCAATCCAGGCACGCTGACCCAGGACGATCTGACCAACAGTGTGCTGACGGTTCCCCTGAGCAGCAGCGACTGGCAACTGCGCGGCCTGTTCGATCGCCACCGCGTGCTCGAAGAACTGCTGCCCGCCTTTATCGGCAAATGCCTGCTGGGGCTGGCCTTCTCGATGCTGCCGTTCATCGTTCTACTGAACATGCGCCGCCGCCAGCGCCAATTACATGAAGGCCGGCGCCGCTATCAGGAGATTTTCGAGGGCACCGGTGTTGCGCTGTGCGTGCTCGATGTGGCCAGCCTCAAGAACGTATTCGACAAAGCCCGATTGCACAGTAACGAGCAACTGCATACCTGGCTTGCCGATCCGGAACAACGTCGGCAATTGCTGCAAGAACTGCGGATTACCGAGGTCAACCAGGTGGCCCTGCAACTGCTCAATGTCAACACCACCCAACAGGCCTGGGACTTGCTGATAGACGGCAACCCGCTGGACGGCAGTGCCATCGGTAATAAGGTGCTCGAAGCGCTCCTCAACCGGCAGGAGCAGCTGGAACTGGAGATCAAACTGCAGGACGCCACAGGCCGCGATCAGCACCTGTGGCTGGTGCTGCGCCTGCCGCAAGACCTGGCCGACTATAAAGCGGTAATCCTGAGCATCACCGACATCACCAGCCGCAAACTCATCGAGCTGTCTTTGCAAGAGCGCGAAGGGTTCTGGTCGGATGTGGTGCGTACCGTGCCCGATCACTTGTACGTGCAGGACGTGATCAGCCAGCGGATGATCTTCAGCAATCACCATCTGGGCCAGACGCTGGGCTACAACCGCGCTGAACTGCAGCAGATGGGCGAGTATTTCTGGGAGATCCTCCTGCATCCCGACGATGCCGACTTCTACCACCGTTCACGCCAGAGCCAGCGCCTGGGTGGTTACAGCCAACTGTTGCAATGCCAATTGCGCTTTCGTCACCGCGACGGTGAATGGCGGCGCTTCGACATTCGTGAACAGGCCCTGGCGCGGGACAAGCATGACCAGGTGACGCGCATCATCGGCGTGGCCAAGGACGTCACCGAACAGATCGAAGCCAGCGAGTCCCTGCGCGACAGCGAGCAGCGTTACCGGATGCTCGCGGAAAGCATCAGCGATGTGATTTTCTCCACCGACAGCCGCATGGCCCTCAATTATGTCAGCCCGTCGGTGCAAGCCGTACTCGGCTACGACGCCGAGTGGATTTTCCAGAATGGCTGGCAATCGACCATTGCCAACCCTCACCAACTGACCGGTATCTACAGCCTGATGGAACGGGTCGGCAAAGCCCTGGACCAGCCCGACCAGTTGGCACTGTTGCGCAACCAGGTGCAGACCCAACTGTTCCTGTTTGACTGCCTGCGCGCAGACGGTCGCAAGATCCCGATCGAGTTGCGCCTGGTGCTGGTCTGGGACGAGCACGGCGCCTTCGAAGGCGTGCTCGGTGTCGGACGTGATATCAGTCAGCAACGTCGCGCCGAAAAGGACCTGCGCATGGCCGCTACGGTTTTCGAGCATTCGACCTCGGCGATTCTGATCACTGACCCGGCCGGCTACATCGTCCAGGCCAACGAAGCCTTCAGCCGTGTCAGTGGCTATGCCGTGGAACAAGTACTCGACCAGTTGCCGAACATGCTGACCGTCGACGAGCAGCAGGAAGCTCACCTGCGTTATGTGCTCATGCAACTCAATCAGCACAGCACCTGGGAAGGCGAAGTCTGGTTGCGGCGCCGCAACGGTGAGCATTATCCGGCGTGGGTTGGCATCACCGCTGTGCTGGACGACGAAGGCGACCTCGCCAGTTACGTGTGCTTCTTCAGCGACATCAGCGAGCGCAAGGCCAGCGAGCAGCGGATTCATCGCCTCGCTTATTACGATGCACTGACGCACCTGCCTAACCGCACGCTGTTCCAGGACCGCTTGCACACGGCGCTGCAAGCGGCCGAACGTCAGAAGTCCTGGGTGGTGCTGATGTTCCTCGACCTGGACCGTTTCAAACCGATCAACGATTCCCTGGGCCACGCCGCCGGCGACCGCATGCTCAAGGAAATGGC
>NZ_RCNW01000278.1:0-24366 GCF_004307605.1 Pseudomonas sp. Sample_24 | reverse complement strand
GCAGGGTGTCGACAATCTTTTGCAGTTGCTTACCCAGTTCTTCCGAGCGGCCGGCGACGGCCTGCACCTTAACGGTATTGATCACTTTGTAGGACATTGGCTCAGACTCCTGAATCAGGCCGGACGAATCCTGCTCATTGAGGGATAACGCCTATGCAGGATAGGCCTGCCCCCCTGGACAACCAATAGCCAATCGCCGGATAAAGCCGCAGACCAATCCGTCAGGCGACTTGCTGCAAAATGTCCCGCAGCCGGTCCAGAGCGGGGTCGATGTCCAGGGTTTCGATGGCGCCAAAGCCCATGAGCAAGCCGGCCCGTGGCGCTTGCTGGTGGAAAAAGCCTTCGATGGAGTAAAGCCCCACTTCCACTTTTTTCGCCAGTTCGATGACCAGGGGAATATCAATCGGCACTTTGCACATGACCGCCATGTGAAAACCTGCCGTGCTCGGGATCGCTTCTAGCCAGGGCGACAGGTCACCGGCCATGCGCGCCAGTATTCGGTCGCGCCGACCGGCATAAATCGTATGGCAGCGACGGATGTGCTTGAGCAGGCAGCCCTCAGCAATGAATTTGGCCAGCGCCCATTGGGGCAGGGTGGAGGTGTGCAGGTCGGTCAGTTGCTTGGCGCGAACCACCGCCTCGTGGATCGCCGGCGGCAAAATCGCATACCCCAGGCGCAGCTCTGGCAACAGGGTTTTCGAGAACGTCCCGACGTAGGCAACGATCCCGCGCTCATCCATGCTTTGCAGCGAGTCCGTAGGGCGGCCTTCGTAGCGGAATTCGCTGTCGTAGTCGTCTTCAATGATAATCGCCCCCAGTTCATGGGCCTTGGCCAGCAGGGCGACCCGACGCGCCTGGCTCATGGGCATGCCCAGCGGAAACTGATGTGACGGGGTGACGTAAATCAACCGCGTGCCGAGGGGGATCTTGTCCACCTGAATGCCTTCGGCATCCACGGGTACGCCTACCACTGTCGCGCCGTGGGTGCCGAACAGCAGGCGCGCGGGCGGATAGCCGGGGTCTTCCATGGCCACGATACTGCCGGGGCGGGTCAGCACCCGGGAAATCAGGTCCAGCGCCTGCTGAGCGCCATTGCACACCACCACGTCTTCGTCCTGACAATTGACCCCACGGGAGAACGCGATGTGTCGGGCGATGGCATTGCGCAGCGCCGGCAAGCCTTCGGGCAGGCTGTAGAAACCCTTGGACGCGGCAATCTGGCGCAAGGCGTGAGAGGTGCAGCGTCGCCAGTCATCCTGCGGAAACTGGCCCTTGCTGGTGGCGCCACCAATGAAGTCATAACGCAACGAACCTTCCAGCGTCGGATGGCGCAGAAACACCGGCAAGTTGCGCCAGGACTCGATCACCTCGAAGCCTGCCAATTCCGTATGGCTTTGCTTGCGCTCGATCTTGGAGGCCCGCGCATTGACGTAGGTACCTTTACCGATCACCCCAGTGAGGAAGTTTTCGTAGGTCAGTTGTGCGTAGGTATCGGAAATGGTCTTGCGTGAAATGCCCAGTTGCTCGGCCAGCAAGCGGCTGGGCGGAAGCTGTGTCCCCGCTGCCAGGCGGCCCGATTCGATGGCGCTGCGCAGTTGGTTGTACAGCTGGCCCGCCAGGTCCTTGCGGCCATTGATGACAACATGAAGTTCCATACCGGCGAGGCTCCGGAGCAGTTGAGGCGCGTGTGCGTGGCGCCAGATTACCCTCATCGGGTGCGGGTGCAGTAGTTGCGTGCTGGAAAAATCGTTAATTGGTCTGGCATCCAGTGGTCCACGGAATTTCCGCAGAATTGGACCTGTAACGCGCACGCAGCAGCGACTACCTTGAAAGGAACATCTCCGCTGCACGAGGCCCGCCATGACCCCCCGCCTGGATTACTACAGTGCTTCACCCAAAGCGATGAAGGCGATGATCGCCATGGAGGCCCTGACCAGCAGCCTGAGCATCGAAGCGCCGTTGCTGCACCTGATCAAGATTCGCGCCTCGCAACTCAATGGCTGCGCGTTCTGCACCGACATGCATTCGGTGGACGCCCGGCGCCTGGGCGAAACCGACAGGCGCCTGTATTCAATCGTGGTCTGGCGCGACAGCAACTTCTTCAACCCGCGCGAGCGCGCAGCCCTGGCCTGGACCGAAGCGGTGACGCTGCTTTCGCAGAATAATGTGCCCGATGACGTCTATGAACAGGCACGGACGCAGTTCAGTGAGGGTGAACTGGTCGACCTGACCATTGCAGTCACCACCATCAACAGCTGGAATCGACTGGCGGTGAGTTTTCGCCAAAGCCCTAATGCGTGATTGCCTGCACCGTTCGCGCTTTTAGTCGTACATCGGCAACGCGCATCTGCCATGCTCAATGTCCGCAACACCGCTTCAATCAAAGGAACAATGCAATGGACGACGTACAGCAACTGGGCGAGATGCTTCGTCACTACGCAGAAAGCGAAGCGCACAAGAAGCAGTTGTTCGAAGCGCAATCGGCCGAGTGGGCCAAGCGCATTGGTGAACTGTTCGATCAGATCCAGCAGTGGCTCGAGCCGGTGCAGGCACCACATCTGTTGGAGGTCAGCCGCGCAGCGTATGTCGCGTCAGGGCCGAGCGTTGCGCTCGAGACTTCGACGTTCAAGACGCAAAAGCTGAGCATTCTGATTGCCGGTAGGCCGGTGGAGTTTGTGCCGGAGGTGATGGGCGCTGGCGGGCAGATTTCAGTGGCGGTGCTGGGCTTTACCGCGGCACGCGTCGGCAGTGTGTCGCTGGTGTGCCTGCCGCCGGCTTCGAACTGGCAGTGGCGCAAGACCAATGGCTTGAAAGACCCGGACACTTTTGCGTTTGATGCGAACTTCCTGGCGCAGCAGTTGCAGAGCCTGATTCCCCGCGATCGCGGCTGAAGCAAGTCTCCCCTGTAGGAGTGAGCCCTGCTCGCGATGCACGCAAGGACGCCGCGGGGGTGTCAGGCTGCCAGCGTTATCGTTGACGTCCATCGCGAGCAGGGCTCACTCCTACAGAGATCTTCAGCGACCAGCGATCACTTCAACGCCGGGTCGCCCATGTTCATTTTCTTCCAGCCTTGCAGCAGCACTTGGGCCTTGGGCTCCTGGCCGTTATTCAGGTAGTACTGAATCAGCGCCAACCGAGCGTTGCGGTTGGCGGGCTGCACTTTCAACAGCCTTTCCAGTTCCTCGCAGGCTTGATCAACCTTGCCGCTGTCGTGAAGCGCCACGGCCAGCACGTAACCGTATTGGGCACTTTGTGGCTCCAGTTGCGCGGCTTTGCGCAGGAACGGCATGGCCTGTTCAGTTTTGCGCGCACGCACCAGCGACAGGCCCTGAGTGTGCTGCAAAAGGGCGGCATTCGGGTGGTCTTTCAGGCTTTGCGCCAGGAGTGCCTGAGCTTCCTGACCACGGCCATTGGCCTCCAGCCATTGCACCAGCGTCACCAGCGCCGGGTAGAAGTCCGGATCGCGCTTGAGCGCAGTACGCAGCAGCCCTTCGACTTCGCCGCCGCGGCCATCGGCCTGGTACAGCATGGCCAGATTGAGGTTGGCTTCGGCACGTTCGGCAAGGCTCTTTTGCACTGCTTCGTACTCGCCAATGGCAGTGTTCCAGCTGTCCTGAGCCGTGCCCATACCGCTGCGCGCCACGCTTAACAAGTCGCGGGCGGCGGCAATGCGCACGGCTTTGACAGGGTCGCTGAGCAACGGCGTCAACAGTGGGGCTCGCTCCGGTGGTGGCAGGAAGGCACTGATCGCACGGATGGCACTTTCGCGCACTTGCGGCGCCGGGTTGGCCAAGTCCTTGGTAGCCAGTTTCAGTGCCAGTTCGCTCGGGTACAGAGGCAATTCGCCCAGTAGCGTCGCTCGTTGAATCGCCGGCAGGTTGTTGCGTTGCAGCTGCTCGTAAAGCGCTTGCGCTGCACCGGGCTGGCCATTGCGGATCAGCCACAGGCTTTCGTCGTAACGCGGGGCCTGCGGCGCACTGGCGTTGGCGGTGTTCCAGAGCTTGAACTGCTCGGTGACCTTATCACCGGCCTTGCCCTGATGACAGGTCAGGCAGGCGTCCGGGGTGCCGAGTTTTTTCGCTCGCTCCGGGTTGGGAATGCTGAAGCTGTGGTCATGCCGGAAATCGTTGCCCATGTAGAACTTGCCGGGCATATGACAATCGATGCACTGCGAACCCGGCTGGCCCATGGTGTGGCGAGTGTGTTCGATGGAATCGTAGTTTTTCGCTTGCAGGCCTTTGCCGTCGACACCTTCCACCGGAGTCTTGCCGGCGGTGTTGTGGCATTGCAGGCAGACACCGTTGCCCGGCGCCTTGAGTTCGCTGCTGTGCGGGTTGTGGCAGTTGCTGCAGCGCACGCCTTTGTCGAACATCTTGCTTTGGGCGAAAGAGCCGTGCTCGAACACTTCGTCCTTGATCTTGCCGTCCAGGGCGTACAGCTCGCGGGTCAGGGGGCTTGGCAGGTAATCATCCATCAGTCGGTTACCGGCGCTGAAACCATCACCCAGCGGCGCGCGACGGGAGTGGCAACGAGCGCAGGTTTCGATTTCAACGGTGGCGTCCTTGTCCTTGAGGTCGACGGCAAACCCGGCATGAATCAGGTCGGTTTTCTTTGCTGTCCATTCCAGATGATTGGATGCTGGACCGTGGCAGGCCTGACAGCCGACGCCGAGGCTGTTCCACTGGCTGTCGAAGGTGTTTTTTGCCGTATCAAAGTTACGTTTATAACCGGTGGTGTGGCACTCGACGCACATGAAATTGGCGTTCTGGCTCGGTTTGCTCCAGTGCAACGGATCCTTGAAAGTCACGCCCTGGCCCGGATAGAGATGAAACCAGCGCTGTTTCTCGGTATCCCAGGCGATGCCGAGCGCTTGCAAGCGACCGTCTCCGACCTCGATCAGGTATTGCTGCAATGGCGCTATGCCAAAGGTGTAGGCGACTTTGAAGTCTGCGTTCTTGCCGTCGATTCCAGGCGTATTGACCCAGAACCCATCGTCCTTGCGCGAGAAACGGGTGGTTTCGTTTTCTGCCTTGAACGTGACGTTGTTGAAGTCACCGAGCAGGGTATCGGCATTGGCCGGCTGCATCGCCAATTGGTGATGGGAGCCTTGCCAATCCTTGACCTGGGCACTGTGGCAGCCTTGGCATTGCTGTTCGTCGACCATTGTTGCCGGCGCCGTGGCCAGCGGTTTTGGCTGCGGTTTGGCAGGTTGCACGGCGGGCGTGCTGACGGGCGCATAGGTCGTCGGCGCGGGGTTGCTGGCAAACAGGAACCAGCCGATAGCTGCGACCGCCAGGAGGAGGATGCCGATGGTGACGGGGAACAGATAACGACTAATCAGCGTGGGCCGTGAATCAGGACCAGGGTTTACTGCTTTGTTTTTATGTTTCGGCATTGCGACTTCCGTGGTCCAGGTGCGTTTGCCGTCAGGCGTGCGTTCATGCTGGGTGCAGCTTTGCCGTAAGGCCGGCGTGTGTCAAATGATGGTTGTGGTGAAGCTGATGGCCCCATCGCTGGCAAGCCAGCTCCCACAGGATTTGCATCGGTCACAACATTCCGGCACGACACAACACCTGTGGGAGCTGGCTTGTCGGGTCGCCGCATCGCAGCGATAGCGATCTCTCATTCCCCGACAAACCACCGGTAATACGGATTGCCGCCATCGCCACGCATGACTTCGCGGATATCCCGGCTCCAGGCGTCGCGATCGCCCTCATAGGCATGCAGGCTGGCCCGGTAGAACTGCAACAGGCGTTGTTGATGAGTGTTCATCCGCTCGGTAAACCCTTGGTCGGCATTCAACAACGGTGGCACGGTGTGCAGGTCCAGCAGCGTCGGCAACACACGGGTGATTTCCTTGGCCCGTACCCACGGCGCGTATTCGATTCGTGGTTGATCGTCGGTCACGGGTGGCGCATTCGCGGCGAATCGCTCAAGCCCGGCGCGATCTGTGACCCAGGTGGCCAGCAGCGCGGCCGCCGAGCCGATGCCCACGTCCTGTAATGTGCTGCGTACACTGTTCTGTTGGAAGCGTTCGCTGATTTTTGCCGCGTCCAGTTCCATCGGTTCCATGGAACCTACCAGCAGCATTTCATGAAACTCACTGGTCCACAGGCTGGCGTAGGGGTAAACGTCGAGGAAGCTGCGTACCAGCGAGCGCGAATCGTCGATGTTTTGGGTCGGCAATGGCAGCCATTGTGCGACCAGGCCTTGTTTGTTCAACCGACTGGCAGCCAGTTGGTAGAAGTCGCGGGAGTACAGATTCACCACGCCGGCCGCGGAGGGTGGGGGCGGCTCGAGGGTAATGAGGTCATAGCGTTGCGGGTTGCGCAGCAGTTCCTGGCGACCGTCGCGCAGCCGGATATCGACAGCGGGATTGGCTGCCGCGTTGAAGTTGCCTTTGAACAGCGGTGCAACCTTGACCACGGAGGGCAGCAGTTCGGCGACAACGCGATGTTCAAGCCCCGGGTACTGCGTCAGCGCACCCGCGGTAATGCCGGTGCCGAAGCCGATCACCAGGGCCGAGCGGGGTTCACCGTTGTGGATCAGCAATGGCAGCAATGCCTGAATCCGCATGTAACGCAGGGAGGGCATGGCGTCGCCGGTATTGGAAACGCCCTGGATATACAAACGCTCGAAGGTCCTTTGTCCCTTGCCTTGGGTGACCACGGCAACGGTGCCGCCGCGGCCTTCCTCGTAGTACGCCAGCGTGCCGTTACGCGCGCCGGAAAGCAGGCTGGCTAGTTTGTCTATCGGTGTCAGCAGTGCCAGAGCCAGCGAAATCAGACCGACAGCAATCACCCCCTGACGCCGACCTTTCTTCACGCCGTGCCCCTTGCGCACCGCAAAGTAGCCAATCGCGGCAGCGATAATCGCCAGCAACCCAAGGGTTCGCACCAGGCCCAGCAGCGGGATCAGCACGAAACCGCAGAGCATGACGCCGACGATCCCGCCCAGGGTATTGAACGCCACCACTTCACCGACGTTGCGCCCCACGTGATCGTGTCCGACGCTCAAACGCAGCGCCACGGGAAACGCCGCGCCGAGCAGTACGGTTGGCACGAACACGATGCACACGGCCGCCACTGCGAAGCGTGCGCTCATGCCCAGCAATTCGCTGGCTCCCAACGACAGCACCCAGGCTTCGACCACGCTTTGGGCGAGTACCAGCCAGCGCCCGAGCAAGGCAATTTCCAGCAGCGCGATCAGCCCGGCCCCGGCGATCAGCAGACCAAACACGCCCCAGGGATCGCGCAAGCGATCAACCCGACGGGAGAGCAGGGCGCTACCCAAAAACAAACCGGTGAGGTAGGTCGCCAACACCACGGCAAAGGCATAGGTACGCGTACTCATGAATTGCACGATGGATTGCGACCAGACCACTTCATAACCGAGGGCCACGCCACCGGCGATTGAATAGAGCCACAAAGCGAGGCGATCCGGCGCTGTTTTAGTGTGGTGTGTGACGGCCGTTTCCACGGACTGCGAACAATGGCGCTGGAACCACAAGGCACCCGCAGCGGCCAGCAGATTCAGCATCGCAGCGGCCAGGGCGCTGCCGCGTACACCGAGGGTGGCAATCAACACGAAAGCGGCGAGCAAGGTGCCCGCGATGGCGCCCGCGGTGTTTGCCGCATACAGGTGCCCGCCAGACTTGCCCAGGTGCTGCGGATCGGTTGCCAGGGAACGCACCAGCACCGGCAACGTGCCGCCCATCAGCAACGCCGGAATACCCACCAGTGCAAACGGCAACACCCAGGCCAGCAGACCGACATGCTGCTCCAGCCAGGCAAACGGACTGGCCGCCAGACTCATGGCGAACGTAGCGCCAACGCCCAGTACGGCAACCAGCACTTCCAGCCCTGCATACAGCAGAACCGGTTGTCGCAGGCGATCCGCCCAACGACCGAACAGCAAGCCACCCAATGCCAACCCGGCAAAGAATGCACTGATCCCGGCAGTAATGGCATACACCTCGACGCCCACCACCAGTGACAGTTGTTTGATCCATAGCACCTGATACACCAGCGCTGCGGCACCGGAAACGAACAGCAACAGGGCAGGGATCAACAGTGCCGGAGAGGCGACTTGCGGGGCAGGCATGGCCGACGACTTGCTGGCGACACGTGAGGACATTGCGGATTGCCTTGTACAAAATTCGAATTGAACGACCTGATCGTTCCCACGCTCTGCGTGGGAATGCCTCAATGGACGCTCCGCGTCCACTTCGGCAGGGGACGCGGAGCGTCCCTGGTTGCATTCCCACGCAAAGCGTGGGAACGATCGCCGCTCGCCGATAAGGGCGAGCGGCGCGACAGCGGTCTTACTGTGCAGCTTTTGCTTTTTCAGCGATCTTGGCATCTACCGCAGCACGGATCTGGTCAATGCTGAAGCTTGCCGGTTTCTGGCTGGGTGGATACTCGACGAATGTTTCGAGGAACGCGGCCGACTTGCCTACCGCAATTGCAGTCAGATAAACGTTCTTTGTGGTCCAGTCGTAGTATTGATCGGAAACCACGTCGGCTCTTTCAAACGGGTCCATACGCAGGTTGAAGATTTTCGGCACACGCAGACAAACGAAGGGCTCGCTCCAGACTTTAAAACCGCCCGGTGCGCGCTGCTCGCAAAATACCGCCTTCCAGTTATCGAAGCGCATCGACACCAGCATTCCGTCGTCGTTGAAATAGTAGAACTCCTTGCGCTCGCCTTTGGGCTGTTGGCCGGTCAGGTAAGGCAACTGGTTATAGCCATCCAGGTGCACTTTGAAGTTCGCGGCGCCCGAAGTGGGTGCCCAACCTTTGAGCAACTTGTTCTTCACGTCCGTTTCACCGGCTGCCGCGAGCAGCGTCGGGAACCAGTCCATGCCCGAGAACATCTCGTTGGACACTTCACCGGCCTTGATTTTGCCCGGCCAACGAATCATCGCCGGCACACGGTAAGCGCCTTCCCAGTTGGAGTTCTTCTCGTTGCGGAACGGCGTGGTTGCCGCGTCCGGCCAGGAGAACTGGTTCGGACCGTTGTCGGTGGTGTAGACGACGATGGTGTTGTCGGTGATTTTCAGGTCGTCGAGGGTTTTCAGCAGTTTGCCGACGTCCCCGTCATGCTCGAGCATGCCGTCGGCATATTCGTTGCCGGGCATGCCGCTCTGACCCTTCATCGACTCGCGCACGTGGGTGAACAGGTGCATGCGCGTGGTGTTCATCCAGACGAAGAACGGCTTGTCGGCCTTGGCCTGTTTCTCGATGAACGCCTGTGCGGCGGCGGTGGTCTCGTCGTCGATGGTTTCCATACGCTTGGCGGTAAGGGCACCGGTGTCTTCGATCTTGCCATCGGCAAAACTGTGGATCACGCCGCGCGGGGCGTTGGCTTTGACGAACGCGGCATCGTCTTTGGGCCAGTAAGGACGCTCGGGTTCCTCTTCGGCGTTGAGGTGGTACAGGTTGCCGAAGAACTCGTCGAAACCGTGGTTGGTCGGCAAGTATTCGTCTTTGTCGCCCAAGTGGTTCTTGCCGAACTGACCGGTGGCGTAGCCCTGGGACTTCAGCGCCTGGGCGATGGTGATATCGCGTTTTTGCAGGCCTACGGGGGCGCCCGGGATGCCAACTTTCGACAGACCGGTACGCAAGGGAGTCTGCCCGGTAATGAACGACGAGCGCCCAGCAGTGCAGCTGTTCTCCGCGTAATAGTCGGTGAACATCATGCCTTCCTTGGCGATGCGATCAATGTTCGGAGTCTTGTACCCGACCACGCCCATGGAATAGGCACTGATATTGGTCTGGCCGATGTCGTCGCCGAAAATCACGAGAATATTGGGTTTATCGGCGGCCACGGCGGTTGCCGAGATCGCCATTACCGATGTCGCCACCAGGGCGAGTTTCGGTAACCAGTTGCGTATGCGAGTCATCTGACTAGCTCCTTTCACTTACGTCGCTCGGTGCGACAAACGTTTATTGCGGTCCTGCGTTACGCTTTTTTTACTGCACTTGCCCGGTAGTGGTGGTATCGAACGGATAGATACGACGCCATTCGGCTGCCATGTCGACGACGGTCCAGCCACGTTTGTTTGCTTCGTCCAGTGCCTTGTCCAGACGGCCGATCTGCGACTGGCGGTCGTAAGCCCATTCGCGTTTGGCGTCGGTGTGGTGCACCAGCCCCATGAATCGTTTGCCCGGCCCGGCCGCCGTCCACTGCAGCATCTGCAAGTCACCGTCGGAGTTGCCGAAGGCGAGAATCGGTCGTCGGCCGATCACCGCGTCGATGCTCACCGGTTTGCCCGGGCCGTCATCGTTGTGCGCCAGTTTCGGCGTGCGAAGGATCGACGCCTTGCCATCCTTGTACTCAAACGTGGTGACAAAGGTGGTGCCGATGACTTGCTCGGGTGGAATGCCATAGACCTTTTCGGCGAACGCACGCATGAACGCGGTGTCGCCGCCGGAGACGATGTATGTTTTGAAATTCTGGCTGCGCAGGTAGTCGAGCATTTCCAGCATTGGCTGGAAGATCATTTCGGTGTACGGCTTGCCGGTTTTCGGATGGCGGGCCTGGGTCAGCCAGGTTTTGGCGTAATCGTCGAAGGCTTCGGTGGTCATGCCGGTGTGGGTGGCGCCGAAGATCTTCATCATGCCTTCCAGGCCGGTGGCGGCCAGGGCCTTGTGATCGTTTTCCAGCACGGCCTGGAACGGCTGGGTGGTTTTCCATTCCGGGTGCTGCGCCGCCGTGCGTTTGACCTCTTCGAGGGCAAACAGCAATTCGAAGTACATCGGTTGCTCGCTCCACAGCGTGCCGTCGTTATCGAACACTGCGATGCGGTCCTCGGGTTTGACGAAGTCCTTGCTGCCCTGATCGGTGACGGCCTGGACGAATTCGATGATGTTCTTTTTCGATGGGCCGACGTTCCATGACGCCAGCGGCTCGGCGGCCTGTACCAGCAACGGCAGGCTCAAGGCCAGCGCCAGCAGGAACTTGAGCCCTTGAATTTGGCGCAACGAACTCGGACTAGTCATGGGAAATCCTTCTCGAGATCGGGGTTGAGTGGTCGCAATGCAGTAGCGACTGATTCTTTGTTGTGTTCGACCTGACTATGCAGCGTAGTCAAGGATTTCTTCAGTTGGAGCACTGCCTGATCTTTGGTCGGTTCTCGGCCGTAGCAGGCCCGCAGAAACGCTTGCAAGCGCGGGCCGAGGCCAGTGAGCTTCAAGCCCTTGCGGCTGCGGCGCGTCCACAGGTACAGGGCGCTGAGTTGCGGCGGCTTGCCATCAAGTTGCGCCGGTATTTGTTCCCAGGCGTAATCGGCAGAGGCCAGCCAGGCCTTGTGCCGAGCCTGACGTCGAGCCTTCCAGCCGAGGTACGCGCGCCAGGCGTAGGGACGGGCAAACCAGCCCAGCACAAGCAACCCCGACAGCAGCGCGAGCAGGCCGAAGGCAAAACCCGAAAGGTGAAGGCGATTGCCCTGACCGAGTGTTTTCAAGTCTTCAGTGATCGAGAAAACCGGTTTGTAGGCACTGTTGGCGGCGGCATCGAAACTGATCGCCGGCACTTGCGCAGTGCGGATCTGACGAGTGCTGGCGTCCCACCATTTCACCGCGATGGGCGGGAGACTGTAATGGCCTTCGACGTCGATCCGGTAGGTCACGGTATCGATGCGCTGCCCGCCGTTGAAGTGGCCACGGCCATCATCCAGATTGCTGACCTGTGGCGATTTCGCGTAACGACTCAGGCCGCGTACATCGCCCAGTGACGGCGTTGGCAATGACATGCCCAGCGCGCCATCCGCTTGTAGCGTCAGTTCTCGGGTGATGCTGTCGCCGACTTTCAGTGGGGCGGTCGAATTCACGACCTTTTGCGTGAAGCGCAAGCCTTGCGCCACCAGCACCGGCTCGCCGACGTCAAACCCTGGTGGTTGTGTCGCCGTGAAATGCAGGGGCAAGCTGTGGGCGCTCAACTCGGTACTGGCTTGGCCCGGTGTGGCGCGAACGGTCAAAGCCGGAACGTCGAAACCCTGCGCCACGTTCGGGGTGATCAGGTAGCTGTAGCGCAAGCCGCTGAAGGATTGGCCATCAAGGGTCTGATTGATGTGTTCGGCATGGCCGTCAGGCGGCAGCACCAGTGCGCCGGGCAGCTTCAGGTCGGGCAGGGTGGGCGCACGGGTGAACCAGGTGTCGGTCAGGACATCGAGTTGCAGTTCGATCAGGCTGCCGACCATCGCCGGTTCATTGGGTTGCAGGCTGGCCTGGACCCGCAGTTCGGGTTCGGCGGCGAGGGCGTTGAGGGTGATTAACAGGGTGCCGAATAAGGTGGTGATTGCTCTGGCGCTATCGCTGGCAAGCCAGCTCCCACAGGGTTTTGTGTGGTTTTGGAATCTAATGAACGACGCAAAACCTGTGGGGGTTGTGGTGCGACGATTCGACTTGCCAGCGATGGAGGTGACTCGGTTTTTCAGGAAGGTCATGGTTTGACCCCCGCCTGATCCTGCAAACTGAATTTCTGTTTGAGGAATTTCGCCGGCGATGTCGTCAGGTTCTGCAGCCACTGCTCATCCGAAGCCGCCTGTTCGGTTTGCACCGGTTTTTCCTGGCCCTTGCCCGGCGCCTTGTCCATTTTGATTTCGTCGGGTTTGACCTCGGGGGCGTTTTTTTCCGCGTCTTCGGTGTCCTTCTGCAAGGCAATCGCCAGCGCCAGGTTGGCTGTGGCTTCAGGAAACTGCGGCTGCAACTTTAACGCCTGGGTATAGGCCGCGATGGCCTCGTCGAACTTGAAGCGCCGCACGTAAATATTGCCGAGGTAGAAATAGGCTTGTGGCGTTTGCAGGCGCGCGAAACTGACCAGTGCCAGGTCGAAATCAGCAGCGTTATAGGCGGCGATGCCTTTCCAGTAAGGGTCGACGAAATGCGCTGCCGCCTGGGGGAAATGCCCATGCTCGAAAGCCCAGCGGCCTTGCTGGTCCGGGGTGAAGAACGCATCGGTCAGCGGGTTGGCCTGTGCCGGGGTTGGTTGCAAGCCGACGCCGATGGCCAGTAAAAGACCGGCGACCCAATTCACGCTCCAACCCTTGCGCACGCTGAAGAACGCGATCAGCAGCAGCGGCCAGCACAACCAGTAACCGGCGTCTTTCCAGTGCAACTCACGCTGTTCGTCGCTGGCTCGCTGGAAATGTCGCTGGGCGTGCAGGTCAACCCATTCCAGATCGTCGTTATTGAGTGTCAGGCTGCCCAGCGGCGCATCCAGTGCAGACGCCAACTGCTTGAGCGCTGCCTGATCGAAACGGCCGAGTTGCGGGCGACCATTGCTGTCGGTGCGCGGTTGGCCGCTGCCATCGCGGATAATGCCGCCATCCTCACTGCCGACGGCGAGGACCAGTACCTGCAGAGCTCCGCCGTCGAGTTTCTTGTTCAGGTCATCGAGCGTCGATGTGTCTGCGCCGTCGGTGATCAGCAGCAACGTGCCGGGGGTTTTTTCAGCAGCCAGCAGACGTTTGGCCTGGTCGATCACGGCGCCGACGTCCTTTCCGGGTTTGCTCATCAGGTCGGTGCTCAGTGCTTGAATGAACGTGTCGAGCAGGGCCGGGTCGTCGGTGGCCGGCAACACCAGATGGGCGCTGCCGGCGTAGGCGATCAGCGCATTGCGCGCGCCGGCCCGACGCTGAATCAAGTCGTCCAGCTTGTGCTTGGCCGCTTCCAGGCGTGTCGGTTGCACATCATTGGCGTCCATCGAGGGCGACAGGTCAACGGCGATGATCAGCGGTGCACGGTTTTCCAGGAAATCCGGGCGATCCTGCTCCCAGGTCGGCCCCGCAGCGGCAACCGCGCCGAGCATCAGCATTGCGCTGACCAGGTGCACCGGGCGCAGCCATTGCTGGTCTTGCGGGGTGATCAACAAGTGCGGCAACAAGTGCTCGGCAATGTTGCTGCGCAAACGCCGCTGCATATCACGGCTGCGGCGCCACAGCCATGGCATTAATGCCGCGAACGGCAGCAGCAACAGCCAAAGCGGGCGCAGGAAGTGCAAGTCGCCGAGGTTGATCTCCATCTCAAACCTCCTGCCGCTGACGCACAATAAACAAACGTGGACGCAGCATGGCGAACAGGTGATAGAGCGCGAGTACCGTGTTGGCCATCCCGAGCGGCCACCAGAACAGATCGCGTTTGGGTTGGTGGCTGAAGGTTTGCACTTGGTGCGGGGTGAGTTGATCGAGGGTGCTGTAGACCTGATCCAGGGCATCGCGATCTTCGGCACGGAAGAACTTGCCACCGGTGGCTGTGGCAATCTGCTGCAAGCCCTGCAAATTGACCTTGGCTTCGCCCTCGGCGCCCGGGTCGCCGATGCCGATGGTGTGGATCACTACGCCTTTGGCGGCAGCCATTTGTGCTGCGTGATCCGGTGTGATGGCGCTGCTGGTGTCGTTGCCGTCGGTGAGCAGAATGACGACTTTTTCCTGTTCATGGGCCTGGTCCATCAGCTTCAGGCTCAGGCCAATGGCGTCCCCGATCGCGGTGTTGGGCCCGGCCATGCCGATGCCGGTATCGTCCAGCAACAGCGACAGGCTGGCATGATCGAGGGTCAGTGGCGCCTGCGGGTAAGCGCCGCTGCCAAACACGATCAGGCCCAGGCGATCCTCTTTGCGTTTGTCGATAAAACCATGCACCACGTCCTTGACCGCTGCCAGGCGATTGATCTTCTGGCCGTTGGCATCCGTGAAATCGGTGGTTTCCATGGACTGGGAAATGTCGATGGCGAGCATCAGGTCGCGCACCGGTTGCTGGCGCTCGATGGGTTTTTCCACGTACACCGGGCGGGCGGCCGCCAGCAGCAACAGCGCCCACACCAGCAGATTGAGCAGCAACTGCCAGTGGTTGGTGCGAGTTCCGGCCTGGCTTGGCGCCTGGCCAACCGCACGGCTCATGGCGCCAAAAAACGGCACCCGGACCGCGCTGCGAGCTTCGCGATAATCAGGCAGGTAGCGATAACCGAGCCACGGCAAGGGCAGCAGCAATAACAGCCACGGGTATTCAAGCTGCCACATGATGCCGCTCCACCCAGAGTTTGCAGGTGTCGAACAACTGCTGGCGTTGTTCGGGGGGCAGGGCGCGCAACACCGCATCCGGTGCATAGGCAAGCAGGGCCAGTTGCTGACTGAAATCGGCGGGGAGTGGCTCTTTACTGTGCCGTTGCAAAAAAGCCTGCCAATCCTCTTTTCCAAGCGCAGCAGGCCCCTGTAGGAGCATGGCTTGCCCGCGATGAACGATGACGCGGTTGGTCTGGGGGGCCGAGGCGTCTGCATCGCGGGCAAGCCTCGCTCCTACAGGGTTTGTGCGGGGCATTGAGATGGCCACGCGCTTGAGCAGTTCTGGAAGCTCGCGCAACGCGTTCAGGTCATTGCTGCGTTTTTGTAACTGTGCCAGCCGCACCAAGGCTTCACGCCGATAGCGGTCACGCCGCCATTGCCGATATCGGCGGGCGGTCAGTAATGAAATCGCAACAACCAATACTGCCAAAAGCATCCACCAACCCCAGGTTTGCGGCGCATAACTGATCGGTGCCGGCAAGGCGATTTCCTTGAGCTGCTCGATGCCCGGAATATTCGGGTTCATCGCCGCGTCCCCGACTGCTTGCCCAACTCGGCGCGCAATTGTTCGTGAGCTTCAACGGCGGTGCTGAACATCATCAGTGGCACCTGACTGCGCCGCAGCAGCGTGGCCACATCCTTGAGCCGGCCGCTGAGAAAGTCGCCCAACGGCTGGTGCACCTGACGGCGTTCCACCGCCAGTTCAACCTGGAGCTGGCCTTGGGTGATCAGCAGCCGGCCATTTTTCGGCAGATTCAAGGCCAAGGGATCGTAGACCTGCATGGCGATCACATCGTTGTGCGCCGCAAGCTGCCGCATCAGCTGCAAGGTTCGTTCGCCGGCACCGGCAAAGTCACTGACGATGCAGATCAGGTGATCGTGACCGGCCACGGCCAGGCACTGTTGCAAGACCTTGTCGAGCTGGTCTTGACCTTCAGCGTCCGGGTTGGCGGCATTCAACGCCTGATTCTGTTCGGCGATGCGGCTGCACAACGCTTCGATGCGTTTGCGGCTACGCAGCGGCGCGATGCTGTCGATGCGCCGGTCGTTGAACACCAGCCCGCCGACCCGGTCGCCGGCGTTGAACACCATCCACGCCGCCAGCGCGCCCAGCTCGGCGGCGACCGCGGATTTGAAGCTGCGTTGCGAACCGAAGAACATCGACATGCGTTGATCGACCAGGATCAACGCCGGGCGATCGCGCTCTTCGGTGAAGGTGCGCACCACCGGTTTGCCGGTGCGCAGCGAGGCGCGCCAATCGAGGTGCCGAAGGTCGTCTCCCGGTTGATAACGGCGCAATTCGTCGAAATTCAGACCCCGTCCGCGCAGACGAGACGCATGGTTGCCGGCCAGAATGCTGCCTTGCGGTTGGCGGGCAGCAAAACTCAGGTCACGGGCCTTGAACTCCAAGGCCATCAGTTGCGCCAGAGAAACGTAGACCCGCCCATCAGCATTCATGCAGGAATCGCGACTTTATCGAGCAAACGGTCGAGCACTTGATCGGCAGTCACTCCATCGGCCACCGCGTCGTAGCTCAGTTGCAGGCGATGACGCAGCACTGGGTGCACCACGGCGCGTACATTATCCGGCGAGACGAAGTCCTGGCCTTGCAGCCACGCATCGGCGCGGGCGCAACGGTCCAGGCCGATCCCTCCGCGAGGGCTGGCACCGATGGCAATCCAGCGGCCGAGGTCGGCGTCGTAATCGGCCGGGTGGCGCGTGGCGTTGATCAGGTCGATCAGGTAGCGGTCGATGGCGGGGGACACGTGCACCGCACTGACTTCCCGGCGCGCGGCAAAGATCACCTCTTGCGACAGCTCGAAGCCTTTGACCGCGGGGGCTTTGGCGCCGAGGGCCTGTTCTTCCTCGCGCAGCAGGCGCAATACCTGGCTTTCGTTTTCCGCGCTCGGGTAATCCAGCAGCACTTTCATCAGGAAACGGTCCATCTGCGCTTCCGGCAGCGGATAAGTGCCTTCCTGTTCGATCGGGTTTTGGGTGGCAACGACGATGAACAATTCCGGCAAGGCATGGCTGTTGCCGGCCACGGTGATCTGCCGTTCTTCCATGGCTTCGAGCAACGCGGCCTGGACCTTGGCCGGGGCGCGGTTGATTTCGTCGGCCAGGATCAGGTTGCCGAACAGCGGGCCGGGCTGGAACTGGATCTGGTTTTGCCCGTCGACCTGATGCAGCACCTCGGCACCGGTGATGTCCGATGGCAGTAAGTCCGGGGTGAACTGGATGCGGCTCATCTTCGCGTCCAGGTGCTTGGCCAGCGCTTTTACCGTGCGGGTCTTGGCCAGCCCGGGCAGGCTTTCCAGCAGCAGGTGCCCGTTGGCCAGCAAGCCCAGGAGGATTTGCCGGATCACCTGGTCCTGGCCGAGCACTGCTTCGGCGATGCTGGCTTGCAGGGCGTTGAGGTCATTGAGCGCAGTCACGCGGCCTCCTAGAAAAATGCCAGTGTCATGTTGACGGCGATGCCATTGCCTTCCGGCCGGTTCTTGGTGTCGAACTCCGGCACCCAGCGCAGGCTCAGGTTGGCTTCGGCGTCGGCAAACTTGCCGGTCCAGCCCACGACAGGACCGGCGCCCACCGAGCGCCCGCGAAAACCGCTGGTGGCGCTGCCGCTATCGTCGTTGATCTGCTGGATGTAACCGGCGGCCACACCGGCAGCCCAGCCATTGCCGAAGCCGTGGGTCCAGAGCGCGTCGAAGGTGAATAGATCGCCGTTCTGGTAATCCGTGGCGTCGTTTTCGCTGTAGAACTCCAGACCGCTGGACAGCGTAAACTCGCCACCTTTGCCATCCAGATGAGTGAACGCCACGGTAGGCATGAAGGTGTAGGTGTTCTGCCCGGGGTTGGCCAAGCGGTCGTCGTTATAGGCGCCGGTCGGCAAGTAGATCGGCAGCGAGAACGAGATGTGGTTGACCTCGTCGAAGTGATAGCCGGCGGCGATCGGTGTCACCAGCATGTCGGCAAACTGGGTGCCTGTGTCTTCTGTCCCCAGGGTTCTGCCGCGAGGACCTGTGATGTTGGCGGTGACGTCGGTGTACTGCACAGGCACGCCGATGGCCGAGGCGTAGTTCCAGCGTCCCTTGCCGGTGTCCCAGACATGGGTGAAGTTGGCCATAGTGTAGGAAACCTTCATGTCCAGCCCGGTACTCAACGCGCCGACAATCGGCACTTGGGTGTTGCCCTTGAGATCGCCGTCATACCAGATGCTGGTCAGCGACATGACCCAGCCCGGTTCGGGCGGCACGATCCCGGCATTGGAAAAAACCTGCTGCCCGGTGATCGGCCGGCCGACGCCGCCTTCAACGGCCAACACCAGCGGACTGCCGCCGATCATGCACAGCGCCAACAATGGGCGCACAACACAGGGCTTGATCATCACTGACTCCGCTTATTGATCTTGTTGGTTGACGGGTGTCAGCAACGGCATTTTCCATTGGCCGCTGTTGACTTCCGGTTTCGGCAAGTAGAGGCGCAATACGCCATAGAACGGGCCGTTCGGTGCTGGCAGCCAGTTGCTTTCCAGCTCTTTGGCCGGTGCCTTGTTTTGTATGTAAAGGGTCAGGCCGCCGTCCGCGTCGAGCTTGAGGTCCGGCAGCATGCGCGAGTTGATCAGGTAGCGATTGAGCGGATTGGCCACCAGCAGTTTGTTCCTGCCGTCGTACATCGTCAGCGACCAGAAAGCGTCGGCCGGGGGCAGGGCACCTTTATCGAAATGCAAGGTGTAGTCGTGCTTCGAGGCATCGACAGGGTGGTTGTCCTTGTCGACGAAGTAACCGATGTAATTCGCCTCTTCAGCGGAATTGCCGAAAATCCCCATGTTGGCGCCCGCGTAGCGGTACAGGTAGTTGCCCTTGAGGTGGTCGCGGGTGCCAAAAAAATCGCCGCTGGTGACTTCGTGGGTATCGACTCTGCTTTTCTTGAATTGGGCGAACTCTGCTTTCGCGTCAGCGATGCCATCTTCCAGGGCCTGGCGTTGATCGGCGCTCAGTTTGCTCAGGTCGAATGGTTTGCCGGCTTCGATGCCAATGGTTTTGAAACGTGCAAGAAGATCCTTTTCAACGTCCTGGGGCGGGGTGAAGGCCAGCATGAAATTCAGGTAGCGGAACAGGTCCGGGGTGTCGCTCATGGTCGGCGCGGGTTTGGGCCAGGCGATTTTTGCCGGGGCCGGCGGCGCCTTGTGCTTGTCGTAATGACTCAGGGTTTCGACCTTGTAACCCTTCTGGATCTGCTTGACCTTGGCCAAGTCCGCGTCGTCGAACAGCTGGGTGCGATACAGCGCGTAGGCGATGTTGCTTTCACTGCGCAGCAGCCGATCGATGTTCAACGGTTGCTTACCCTGCCAGTCGGGGCCGGCGATCATGAAATGGCCACCGTTATTGCCAGTGCTGCGGGTGCCCAGGTAGGCGAAGTTTTGCGTATAGGCGTCAATCAGCTGCACGGAGTAATAACGGTGCTCTTCGACGGGCGGAAGCGTCAGTACCAGCGGTTCTGCGCGCAAGTCCATCCACACGAAGGAGTAGGGCGTGTCAGCATTTGGCGTGACGAACGCGGTGTCCTTGGCGGTAAAGGCCTTGGCAGTGTTGCCAATCTGATTGAACGGTGCCTTGAAGTTCGCGCTCGTCTCGTCTACGGCCTGGGTGTAGAGCGTCTTGTACATTTCAACCACCGGGAAACCGTATAAATAGGCTTCCTTGGCGATGCCTCTTGCTTGTTCCGGGGTGGCTGTGAACTCGGCCCAGGCACTGGTGCTCAGCGCCAGGGTCACTACGGTCAACAGCACGTTACGTTGATTCATCATGCGTCCTTGTTGCAATCGCGGGCGTTATTCCACGTTTGTGATGTCGTCGAGTTTCCAGCTTTTGTCGAAATAGGCCTCGGTCGGCGCGTACAGACGGAAGTAACTGAACCAGTGCTTGCCCGGCAGGGTTTGTACCCAATTATTCTCGAAGCCTTTTGGTGCGGTCGGGCCGAAGTACAGGTCGACGGACCCATCGGCGTTTTTCTTCAGGTCCTGGCGCGAGGAGAGGTCGGCCTTGCGCTGCGGATTGTCGATCAGGCAGCGACTGTCGATGTCGTACACGGTCATCGACCAGAACTGCTTGGCCGGAGGATTGGCGCCGACGTGCAGGCGATAGTTTTTCCCGCCGTCGAGCCATTCACCCTTGGCGTCGGTGTATGCGCCCAGGTAGGTCTGACCGAGGCCCGGGGTTTTCGAGACCATGCCTTTGGTGTTGGTGACCGCTTCGTAGAACCACGCACTGCGTTCCCACAGCTGGTCGTAATAGGCCACGCGTTGCGATGGCTCGGCGATGTTCAGCACCGTGTCCCATTGCCGATCAGGCCAGTACTGTGCATCCGGGAAACGCTTGGCGAAGGTGTTGGCCTTGGCGATCAGCTCACCGACCTGTGCCCCTTGCTCAAGTGCCTTGCGCTGGTTGTCATTGGGGTTGAACGGCTTGTCTTTCTCGATGCCGAGGCTGGCGAGCATGGCCATGTAAAAGCGGTCGCGTTCGTTGACCGGTTCTTTCTGGATGATCTGGTGCAGGCGCTGCCAATACGCCAGGCCGCGTGGCTGGGTGCCGGACCAGGCTTTGCCGCCGGGAGTGAGCAGTTTGGTCTTGGTCGGCTCGGCACGTTGGGCGTAGGGGTACATCTTGAATTGTTCGACCAGTGCCTTGCCCTTGGCCGGGTCCGGATCGAGCACACGAAAACCCACCAGCACGTTCATGGTTTCCGATTTGGCCAGGTAATACTTGCCAGCATCGGCCGGCGGCTCGGCGCCCGGTGGCAGCACCAGGTATTTGCCGCCTTTGCCTTTGTCCGGGCCGGTCTGGCCCATGTCGATGATCGCCCGCTGCCAGAAATCACCGATGCCGCCCGCCGTTGGGCCTGACGGCAATTCAATGACCAGCGGCCCGGTTTCATTCAAATCGACAAAGCCGAGGATATACGGCGTGGTGGCGTTGGCGGTGATCACGCCAAGCTTGTCTTCGTAGCTGTTGAGTACCATCAGGTCGCCACTGTGGGCGCCGAGTTTGTCGCGAAACTCTGCCTGCCATTGCGCGTAAGACACCAGTGGTAAGGCCCACAGGTAACTCTGGGTGGCCTGCTGGAAATCCAGTTCAGCGTACAGTTTGGCGACGGAGTCGTGGGCCGGCAGCTCGCCTTCCATGCTGATCTTGCCGATTCGCGTGTCCAGATCCTGTGCACCGACCCCACAACTGACGAACATGGTCATCAGGCTGAAACCGGCGGCGCGAAGTGCAATGTGCATATAAAAATCCCTATTTGCCGAACGTGACATTGAGGCCGGCGTACAGCGTAAATTTCGGCAGGCCATCACCTTTGTGATCGACGGTCCACTGCGGCTCGATGAACGCGTTGAGGATATTGGAACCGGACTTCCAGACTTTGCCGCCACCCAAACCGAGTGGGATGTAGTGGGTGTCGTTTTTCAGGTCGAAGGTCCAGGTACCGGTTGAACGCAGGTACCAGCCTTTTTCCAGGTTGTGAATGATGAAAGGCTGCAAGGTTGCGCTTTCGACGTGGGGCCGGTCGCTGTCACCTGCGAAAGAGCTCTGGTATTGCACCAGCGCACCCAAAAGGCCCCGGGGCGAGGAATCGATGGCGACGGCGGCCAGACCACCTTGCCATTTGCCGGTGCCGAGCTCGTCCTGATCGGCGGTGGGCGCGGTGATCATCGGGCCAACACCCAATTGCACACCCTCGGTCTTGAGCAAAAAGATATCGAACAGGTTGAGGTCGCCCTCACCGGTGCTGTAGCCGCTGCTGGGATCGGGGCGAGTGCTGATCGGCGCAGTGGCACGTATCAACTGCGGGACACCGATGAAGTCGTTGGGCGCAATCGGCAGTGTGCCACGCACCAACAGATCGTTGGTGTGGATATTGGAGTCGTAAAACTTCGGGGTGTAATAGTCCTGCAGACTCATCCCCGGTGCGATGTTCAGGGGGTTGTTGCTTTTGTTGGCGGTCTCGGCGTCATCCGCGTGCGCGTAAATAAAAGGCACGAACGAAAACGCCAAAATAAAGGCGTGCTTCCCCAATGTGTTTGACATGATTCCCCCGGCTCCCTGGTGGCTCACTTGGATGACTCGGCACTTGATGGCCGTTACTGCGTAATCCCTTTCTTATCAAGCCTGTAGGACACGTCTCTTGAACGTAGCAGCTAAATCCGGGTTAGCCAGTCGAAAGTGTTAATTCCTTGGTTTCTTGTATAAGTTTTGATTTTTTGTATGTACTGAAAAGTTAATACGAATCAGCAGGTTGGACACAGGCGTGGTTGCTGGAACGAAAAACCCGCAGTCTGTAATGAAACAAACGGCGGGTTTCACGGACGTTGTAGTTCAGTGTGAATCAGGGCGGGTCGAGGTTGTCCAGCACCCGGTTGACTGCCAGCTCCCCGAGCATGATCGATTGCTGAATCCCCAGCAGCGTGTTGCTCTGCGAGCCTTGCAGATACCTGGCGAAATCACTGGCCATGACATTCGCCGAGGCCAGCGATTCGCAGGCGTAAGCGAGCAGGGTTTGATTGTCGATATTGGGGGCGATGAGAAAGATGTTGCTGGGTTGGTGGGGAGATTGGCTGGTGGTTTCTGGATCGGAGTCCGGTGGAGTTGAACTCGATTTGGTCATGGCAACGTACCTCTAAAAGTAGGGGGCGCAACCATCTCGCTACTAAACGAAAGGGTGGCAGCTATGCGCAAGTTAGTAGACCGGTACGTTGCCAAACCCGGTGCACCCGAAGATGCCATGCGCACAGCCGCCATCAAATACAGGTGAATACCTGACCAGATGACACTCATGCAACCGTTAGCAACAAGCCGGGCTACTAAACCCGGTCACTGACAATCAGCGACGCCAATCAAGTTACCGACGGCCTCTGGGACGCACAAGCCGGCGGATTCTGGCGTAGTTGTAGGCAATGCCGCAAGGCGCTGTAGCCTCCCGGAAGCTGGCATTTTGATGCAAAACATCACGCTCACTGACGCTGAGCAAAAGTAAGCGGTTTAGCAGAGGTAGAGCCCGTCGGAGATCACGTCCACTCGGGACGTGACCATGCCAGCGCATCATGGCAACTCACTTGAAAATGGCTCAGGACTGCTTGCCCTTGCCAAACGCCCGCTCTTCCTGCTCCCGCAATTCCGGCGTCAGCTCTGCACCGAAATCCTCCATTTCAAATACCTGGCGAATCTCGATTTCCGATTCCGTGCCGGGCATTGGGTTGGGGCAGCGCTTGACCCATTCGACGGCCTCTTCTTTTGATTTCACCTGCCATAGCCAGAAACCGGCGATCAGTTCCTTGGTTTCGGCAAAGGGGCCGTCGATGACCGTGCGTTTATCACCCGCGAAGCGCACGCGGGCGCCTTTGCTGCTCGGATGCAGGCCTTCGCCAGCGAGGAGTATTCCGGCCTTGGCCAGTTCTTCGTTGTAATTGCCCATGGCGGTCAGCAGTTCGGTGCTGGGCATGATGCCGGCTTCGGAATCCTGGCTGGCTTTGATGATGATCATGAAGCGCATGGTGGTTTCTCCGCATGATTTGAACGATTCGCCTAATGGTCGAATGGTGAGGACGCAAATCGACAGCGCGTCCAAAAAAACTGAAAGAACCTTAGGCGCGGCATTGCGATGCGTAGCGATTATTTATGTAACACCGCGATTCCCTGTGGGAGCTGGCTTGCCAGCGATAGCAATCGGTCGGTCACAGCGGTGTTGAATGTACGGCCGTCATCGCGGGCAAGCCCGGCTCCCACAGGGTTTGGTGGTGACTGGCAAAGCAATACTTCACGATTTGTATCCGGGGTAGGTCACCGGGCCATTTCGTGGTTAACTTCGACCTCTTCAAAATTCTCTACCACAACGTTCAGAAGGACTCCGTTCATGGCTCAAGTCACTCTTAAAGGCAACCCGGTTCAAGTCAACGGCCAACTGCCTCAAGCCGGTTCCAAGGCGCCAGCCTTTTCTCTGGTTGCCGGCAATCTGTCCGACGTCACCCTGAAAGACTTTGCCGGCAAGCGCAAAGTGCTGAACATCTTCCCAAGCGTCGACACCCCGACCTGCGCCACGTCCGTGCGCAAGTTCAACGCCCAGGCCAACGATGTCGCCAACACCGTGGTGTTGTGCATCTCCGCCGACCTGCCATTCGCCCAGGCTCGTTTCTGCGGTGCCGAAGGCCTGGAAAACGTCCAGAACCTGTCGACCCTGCGCGGTGCCGAGTTCATCGAAAACTACGGCGTGGCCATCGCTGACGGCCCACTGAAAGGCCTGACCGCTCG
>NZ_RCNW01000014.1:0-3093 GCF_004307605.1 Pseudomonas sp. Sample_24 | reverse complement strand
ACCATCCGGCACCGAACAACCCGGCCTATTCGCCCCCGGGCAATTCCCGCTCAACCCCAACGGATCCACCCACCCCGTCGGATTCGGCGTATACCGATACGGGTTCAACCCGCCGGCCAGCTTCACCGGGTCCGGTGTCAGGTAGCGCCCGGTGTCGGGGTGGTAGTAGCGGTGGCGGTTGTAGTGCAGGCCGCTTTCGGGGTCGAAGTACTGGCCCTGGAAGCGCAGCGGTTGCTCCAGCTGTTCGCCGTGGCTGTGGCTGAGCTGGCGGACTTTGCCGTAGGCGGTGTAGCGGGCGGACCAGACGATTTCGCCGCTGTAGTCGATGAGTTCCTGCGGGGTGCCGAGGTGGTCGAGTTGGTAGTAGAACGGGCAGGCGTGTTTCGGGCCTTGGCCGTCGAGCATCGCCAGCGGGCGGAAGCTGCCCGGTTCGTAGAGGTAGCTGCGGTAGTGGCTTGGGCTGCTTTCGGCGATCACTTGATCGCCTTGCCAGAAAAATTCCGTGGTCTGGCCGTCGACGGTCTTGCTGATGCGTCGGCCGAAGGCGTCGTAGCGGTAGGACGTTTCGCGACCGTCGGGGGCGGTGAAGCCGATCAGGCGGTGCTGGCTGTCGTAGCGGTATTCGCGCAGGTCCTGGCCGCGGCGTTCGCCGATCAGGTTGCCGTAGGCGTCGTAGCGGTAATGCCGGTCGGCGTGGCGCAGCAGGCGGTTGCCCTTGAGGTGCCAGGGGCCGGGGCGGTCGTGGATCAGCAGGTTGCCGGCCGGGTCGTGGCTGAAGTGTTCCGGGGCCTGCCCGCGGGCGTGGCGCACACCGGTCAGGCGGTCGAGCGGGTCGTACTGGTAATCGCGCTGGCCGTGGCGGGTGTCGGCGACCTGTGCGAGGTTGCCGTTGGCGTTGTAGGCGTATTCGCGACGGTACAGCGGACGCTGCTGCTGGCTGACGGCGTGGGCCTGCAAGCGCCCCTGGTCGTCGTAGGCAAAGTCGCTGTGCAGCACACCGTGCTGGCGCTGCTGTTCGCGACCGCCGACAAAGCGGTGGGTGGTCAACCGCGAGCCGTTGAGGTCGATCGCCGTCAGTGCCCCGCCCTGGGCGCGGTGATACGTGAGGCGGCTGTTGTCCGGCAAGCGCAGGTGCTGCAACTGGCCGCAGGCGTCATAGCCATACCGCAGGGTGCCCCAGCCCTGATGCTCGGTGATCAGCCGGTCGTGGGCGTCATACTCGAACTCCAGCGGATGGTCCTGCCCGTCGTCGACGCTGACCAGCCGCCCCAATCCGTCGTAGCGGTACTCGACCTTGGTCCCGTCGGGCAGGGTCTTGACCAGCAGGCGCCCGGCGCTGTCACGCTGGTAAGCGGTAATGAGCTGCGAGCCGTCATCGCCGAACTCGGTTTTCTCCAGCAACTGGCCGTTGAGGTCATAGGCGTAGGCGGTGCGGCGCCCGTCGAAGCCGGTTTCCTGTCGGATCAAGCCCGTGGGCGTGTAGTCCAGCCGATAGGTGTCGCCGACTTCGTTTTCGATCTCGGTGAGCAGCAGCTGGGCGTGCTCGTAGCGGTACTTGAGCGTGCTGCCGTCGGGGTTGATCCGCCGACTGACCAGGTGCAGGTCGTCGGCGTATTCAAAGCGGGTGACCCGCCCCAGTTCATCGGTTTCAGCGGTGATCTGGCCGTAGGCGTTGTAGCTGTAACGACGGCTGGCGCCTGTGGGAAACGTGGTCTGCAGCAGTCGGCCGGCGGCGTCCCACTGGTAACGCGTAATGGCGCCGAATTCATCCTGAACCGTCGTCCGGCGCCCCCGCGCATCGTAGGCATACTGCCGGCGTGCACCGTTGGGCAAGGTTTCGCCGAGCAACTGGCCGAGGCCGTTCCACTCGAACACATGCCGGCTGTGGTCCGGATACCGGATCGTCAGCAGCCGTCCCTGCGCATCGTACTCGTGGTAGGTGCTCTGGCCGTCCGGGTCGATCAGCCAGGTCAGATCGCCCTGGGCGTTGCGTTGATAGGTCCACTTGGCCTGGCCGCGATAACGGGCATGCAGGAAACCGTTGCGGTACTCGTAGGACGTCGGCTCGCCTTCCGGCGGAATCAGCGCGATCAGCCGCCCGACCTCGTCGTAGCGGTATTCAGTGACCGCACCGAGGGTGTCCTGCTCGGCGATCAAACGACCCTGGGCGTCATAGGCCTTGCGCTGTTCGCCACCGTCGGCCGCGACCCGCCGCACCAGGCGCGCGCGGTCGTCGTGGGCGTAGGTTTCCTCGCTGCCGTCGGCGTGCCGGAGCCGCACGCTGCCGTCGTCGCCCCATGCGTAGCGCGTGTCCATCTGGGCAAACGAGGCCCAGTGGCGGATGCAGCGGGCGGCCTTGCCGGAGTTTTCCCACTCCCAATAGAAACTCGCACCCCCGGCCAGCTGCCGTTGCAGGATGACGTGCTGTTCGTCGTAGTCGTAGCGCTCGCTTTCGCCGGCGGCGTTGCGGGCCTCGATCAAGCGCCCGCGGGCGTCATAGCGGTAGCTGACCAGCGTCTGCTCGGTGCGCCAGGCCGGCGGCTGATCGCCCGAACAATCAAAACGCTGGTAGTCGACGGCGATCAAATGGCGACGCTCATAACGCAGCAGCAAGCCACGTCCGGCGCCGTTATCCAGACGCTGGATGCGCTGGGAAATGTCGCGCTGCACGGTCAGACGATTGCCATAGGCATCGCTGATCGCACTCAGGCGCCCGCCGACAAAGTGATAAAAGCGCGCCGCCTCACCGGCCAGGGCGACGATCAGCTCTTCGGGCGCATCACCGAGGTAAATCGCCGCCCGCGACAGGCTGTTGTGGATCGCCGGGCGGGCCGCGCTGGGCAAGGGAAACGGCGTGCGGCGGTTTTCGGCATCAACCCACACCACCGTGTCGCCGTCGATCTCCAGGCGCTGGCCCAGCGAATGGCTCCAGCCAAAACCGAGACCGCTGTCGATCTCCACCGCGCTGGTGCGATACAAACGGGTGAATTCGAACGGCAGCAGCCCGTCCAAAGAACCGTCGGTCAGGGTCAGCAGTTCTTCGCCGGTGACCAGCGACACCGGGCAGCCATGGGTGGCGGTGCGGTCGGCGGC
>NZ_RCNW01000255.1:0-3100 GCF_004307605.1 Pseudomonas sp. Sample_24 | reverse complement strand
GCCCTGGCGCGCGGTGAATTGCATTGCGTCGGCGCTACCACGCTCAATGAGTACCGCCAATATATAGAGAAGGATGCCGCTCTCGAACGGCGCTTCCAGAAAGTGTTGGTGGACGAACCGAGCGAAGAGGACACCATTGCCATCCTGCGTGGCCTGAAAGAGCGCTACGAGGTTCACCACAAAGTGGCGATCACCGACGGTGCGATCATCGCGGCGGCCAAGCTCAGTCATCGCTACATCACTGACCGGCAATTGCCGGACAAGGCCATCGACCTGATCGACGAGGCTGCCAGCCGCATCCGCATGGAGATCGATTCCAAGCCCGAAGTGCTGGACCGACTCGAGCGTCGCCTGATTCAACTGAAGGTGGAATCCCAGGCGCTGAAGAAAGAAAGCGACGACGCAGCGAAGAAACGTCTGGAAAAACTCCAGGAAGAAATCGCTCGGCATGAGCGCGAGTACTCGGACCTCGAAGAAATCTGGAATTCGGAAAAAGCCGAGGTGCAGGGTTCTGCGCAGATCCAGCAAAAGATCGAACAGTCCCGCCAGGAACTGGAAACCGCTCGCCGCAAGGGCGACCTGAACCGCATGGCGGAATTGCAGTACGGGGTGATCCCGGACCTGGAACGCAGCCTGCAAATGGTCGACCAGCATGGCAAAGCGGAAAACCAGTTGCTGCGCAGCAAGGTGACTGAAGAAGAGATCGCCGAAGTCGTTTCGAAGTGGACCGGTATTCCGGTGTCGAAGATGCTCGAAGGCGAGCGCGAAAAACTGATGAAGATGGAAAGCCTGTTGCACCAGCGTGTGATTGGCCAGGACGAAGCGGTGGTCGCGGTTTCCAACGCGGTACGGCGTTCCCGCGCCGGGTTGTCCGACCCGAACCGGCCGAGCGGCTCGTTCATGTTCCTCGGCCCTACCGGTGTCGGTAAAACCGAGCTGTGCAAGGCGCTGGCCGAGTTCCTCTTTGACACTGAAGAGGCGATGGTGCGGATCGACATGTCCGAATTCATGGAGAAACATTCCGTGGCTCGCTTGATCGGGGCGCCACCAGGCTATGTCGGCTACGAAGAAGGCGGTTATCTGACCGAGGCGGTGCGTCGCAAGCCTTACTCGGTGATCCTCATGGACGAAGTCGAGAAGGCGCACCCGGATGTGTTCAACGTCTTGCTGCAAGTGCTTGAAGACGGTCGCCTGACGGATAGCCATGGCCGCACGGTGGACTTCAAGAACACTGTGATCGTCATGACTTCCAACCTGGGGTCGGTGCAGATCCAGGAACTGGTCGGTGATCGTGAAGCACAGCGTGCGGCGGTCATGGATGCGATTTCCACGCACTTCCGGCCTGAGTTCATCAACCGGGTCGACGAAGTGGTGATCTTCGAACCGTTGGCGCGGGATCAGATCGCCGGCATTACCGAGATCCAGTTGGGTCGTCTGCGTAGTCGTCTGACTGAACGTGAGCTCAAACTCGAGCTCAGCCCTGAGGCGATGGATAAGCTCATCGCGGTGGGTTACGACCCGGTGTATGGCGCTCGGCCGCTCAAGCGAGCGATTCAGCGCTGGATCGAGAACCCGCTGGCACAGCTGATTCTGTCGGGCCGATTCATGCCAGGCGACACAGCCCACGGTGTGGTGGAAAACGACGAAATCGTCTTCGTCTGATCCTCGGCGGCAGCAAAAATGAAAAGGCCTCGCATTGCGAGGCCTTTTTTTCGTTAGGCTGTTGAACTCAAAGGAAAAGGCTTGTAAAGTGCGCCCCGCAGTCAGTCACCCGCCAGGGTTTTTGCTCCCCAAGCAGGAATCCAAAATAAGTTGCAAATCATTAACTTGAAAGCAATTTAGGGGGTTGACAGAGGTGCTGAAGATTGTAGAATAGCGCGCCTCAGACACACGAACGCAGCGATGCGAACGAGTCGAAGAGAACGCAGTAAAGCTTCAATGTTGTAAATTGAAATATGTAGTTCCGTGATAGCTCAGTCGGTAGAGCAAATGACTGTTAATCATTGGGTCCCAGGTTCGAGTCCTGGTCACGGAGCCAATTTCAAACCGGGGTATAGCGCAGTCCGGTAGCGCGCCTGCTTTGGGAGCAGGATGTCAGGAGTTCGAATCCCCTTACCCCGACCATATTTGGGTCGTTAGCTCAGTTGGTAGAGCAGTTGGCTTTTAACCAATTGGTCGTAGGTTCGAATCCCACACGACCCACCATTTTTGAAACCAGTTAGCGCTGGGATCGAATCTTAAGATCAGACGCCAAAAGCTCTGTTCGCAGAAGGCGCCTTTCGAAGGTGCCTTTTTTTTACCGGGGTATAGCGCAGTCCGGTAGCGCGCCTGCTTTGGGAGCAGGATGTCAGGAGTTCGAATCCCCTTACCCCGACCATATTAAAAATCCTCGTATCGAAAGATACGGGGATTTTTTTTTGTCTTCGAAAAACGCTCTCGAACACCATAAAAACTTGTGGGAGCTGGCTTGCCAGCGATTGCGGTGGGTCATTCAGCGAAGATGTCGACTGAGACACCGCAATCGCGGGCAAGCCCGCTCCCTCAGGGATTGGCGTGTGTTAGTGCAGCTTGAGCCGTGGCTCAGTCCCACGTCCGATCTTGCTGCCCAGCATCAGCATTGCCGTACGGAACGGCCCGTACAGCGCCATCTGGTGCATGCGATACAGCGACACGTAAAACATCCGCGCCAACCAGCCTTCAAGCATTACGCTGCCGGTGAGGTTGCCCATCAAATTACCGACTGCCGAAAAACGCGACAGCGAGATCAGCGAGCCGTAGTCGGTGTACTTGTATTCCGGCAGCGCCTTGCCTTCGATCCGTAGCTTCAGCGATTTGGCCAGCAGTGACGCTTGTTGGTGCGCAGCCTGGGCTCGCGGCGGTACGTTGCGGTCGCTGCCCGGCTGCGGGCAGGCGGCGCAGTCGCCGAAGGCGAAGATGTTCTCGTCGCGGGTGGTTTGCAGGGTCGGCAGCACTTGCAGCTGATTGATGCGGTTGGTTTCCAGGCCGTCGATGTCCTTGAGGAAACCCGGTGCGCGAATCCCCGCCGCCCAGACCTTCAGGCTGGCCTTGATCTCGTTGCCATCGGCGGTGATCAGGCTGT
>NZ_RCNW01000162.1:0-24706 GCF_004307605.1 Pseudomonas sp. Sample_24 | reverse complement strand
ACAGTTTGGCCGAGTTAGGGTAGGTGTGATGGTTGTTATGCAGTTCTTCGCCGCCAATGAGAATGCCCCAGGGCACCAGATTGGTCGCCGCATCGCGGCATTCGAAGTTGCGGTAACCGACGGCATGTCCCAGGCCATTGACCACGCCGGCGGCCCACACGGGAATCCACATCATCTGGACGGCCCAGATGGTGATGCCGATGGTGCCGAACAGCAGCAGGTCGATGACGCCCATGATCGCCACGCCCAGCAGCGGGAAGCGGGAGTAAAGGTTGCGCTCGATCCAGTCTTCGGGGCAGTTCTTGCCGTAGATGCGCAGGGTCTCGGGGTTTTCCGCTTCGGCGCGATAAAGCTCGGCGCCTTTGCGCAGCACGGTGGACAGGCCTTTGACGACCGGGCTGTGCGGGTCGTCTTCGGTTTCGCATTTGGCGTGATGCTTGCGGTGGATAGCGGTCCACTCACGGGTGTTCTGCGCGGTGGTCAGCCACAGCCAGAAACGGAAAAAATGTTTCAGGCCCGCATTCAGCTCCAGCGAGCGGTGGGCTGAATAACGGTGCAGATAGACCGTGACGGCGACGATTGTCACGTGGGTCATCAGCAGGGTGACTGCCACCAGCGACCAGGGCGACAAGCCGAGAAAACCTTCGTACCACATAGGCTATAGGGCCCTCGATAAATAAAAAAACAGCCGTTGCATTATCACTAAGCCCGCGCAGAAAACCAGTCGCCCTTTCAGATAAGAGTGGCTGGATGTTTCTTTAAATCTATAATCCCGGCAATTTTGTAGGGACATGGACCGTCGTATGTCTGCCAGCTATCGCGATGCCTTGCGCGCAGCGCTGCTTTACCTGTTGCTTTCTGTGGTCTGGCTGCAGGCTAGTGACTATTTATTGAACAGTTTCTTCGATCACTCGCTCGAGCGGTTGCGATGGCAACTGATCAACGGTTACCTCTGGGTGGCGGTGAGCGCCGGGTTGATCTTCATTGCCCGTGCCCGGCTGTTTCGATGTCTTGGCATCGGCGCCAAACTGCGCGAACGCAGTGAGGATCGCGAGCGATTGCGTCAGGCGGCCGCCGTGTTTGATTGCACCCGCGAAGGGGTGTTGGTCACCGATAGCGACGGGCTGATTGTCCATGTGAATCGCGCCTTCATGGAGATCACCGGCTATCAAGGTGAAGAGGTGTTGGGGCAGCGACCCAGTCTGTTCAAATCCGGTCGTCATTCGGCGGATTTCTATCAGGCAATGTTTGCCACCCTGGACAATTTGGGCGAGTGGAGCGGGGAAATCTGGAATCGGCGCAAAAGCGGGGAAATTTACCCGCAATGGCAAACCATCCGCCTCATTTTCGATGATCAGGGGCGACGCAGCCATTTTGTGGCGGTGTTTTCCGATATCAGTGCGGTCAAGAATTCCGAACACGAGCTGATGCACCTGGCGCACCACGACCCGCTGACTGATTTGCCCAATCGCTTGCTGCTCACCGATCGTGCCGAACAAGCCCTGGCCTCGGCGCAGCTTCACAAACGCGGTTGTGCATTGCTGGTGGTGGATCTCGATCACTTCAAGATGATCAACGACAGCCTTGGGCATCCCATTGGGGATCAGTTGCTCAAGGCTGTAGCCGGGCGTCTGAAAGGCATGTTTGACCCGGGCATCACACTGGCGCGACTGGGCGGCGACGAATTTGCCGTGTTGGCCGATTGCTGTCCGCAACTGATCCAGGCAGCTGCGCTGGCGCAACGGATCATCAACGGCCTCAAAGAGCCTTTCGCTATCGAGGGGCGCCAACTGTTTATCAATGCGAGCATAGGCATCAGCCTGTTCCCCAGCGATGCGTTGAGCGCCGAACAACTGTTGCGCAATGCCGATTCGGCGCTGTTCAAGGCCAAAAGCGCGGGTCGCAACGGATATGCGCTCTACACCGAAGAATTGACTGCCCATGCTCAGCAACGGGTCGAAGTCGCATTCCAATTGCGTCAGGCGCTGGAACAGCAGCAATTACGGGTTTATTACCAGCCGGTGCATGACCTGCAAACCAGCCGCTTGATCGGTGTCGAGGCGCTGGTGCGCTGGGAGCATCCACTGCGCGGCCTGGTGTCGCCGGCAGAATTCATCCCTGTCGCCGAGCGCACTGGGTTGATCGCCGAAATCGATGCCTGGGTGATGCAGCAAGCGTGTCAGCAGATGTGTCAGTGGCGGCAGGCCGGTGTTGAAATTTCGTTTGTCGCGGTGAATGTTTCTTCGCGATTGTTCGCTCGTCGTGAGCTTTATGGGCAAGTGGCGCAGGTCCTGCACGAAACCGGGCTGGAACCTGCTTGCCTGGAGCTGGAAGTCACCGAAAGCGCGGTGATGGAGGACCCGGAGGTCGCGCTTGAGCAAATGCATCGACTGCGCGAATTGGGCGTGCGCCTGGCCATCGACGATTTCGGCACCGGTTATTCGTCATTGCTGCGGCTAAAACGCTTGCCGGTGCAGAAACTCAAGATTGATCAGGGTTTCGTCGCCGGTCTGCCTTGGGATGAAGACGACTCGGCCATTGTGCGGGTCATCATCGCCCTGGCGCAGAGCATGGGTATGCAAGTACAGGCGGAGGGCGTCGAAACGGTCGAGCAGGCGGCGTTCCTGCTTGAGCACGGCGCTGATCAGGGTCAGGGGTACTGGTTTGGTCGGCCGGTGCCGCCAATGGAGCTGGATTGGGCCCGAACCCCCATCATCTGATCGTTCCCCCATGCTCCGCGTGGGAACGCATCCCGTGGCGCTCTGCGTCACCCTGAGATCAGGGACGAAGAGCGTCCCCGGCGGCATTCCCACGCGGTGCGTGGGAAGATAATTCTTTTGGTTATATAAACATTCTCAAATAGTCTTTTTAAGAATATCTGCGCCTCTCTACTATTGGTTTCACGCCGTAAGCAGTGCCGCCACTGCCAGGCAACCACACAGTCGAAGGAGCAGCACCATGAGCGCATCTCTGCGTAGCGTTGACGGTCAGGACGAAGCAACCATTCTGCGTGAAATCCAGAGCGCCCTGCGCGATCTGCGATTCGGCGCCGTGGAAATCACAGTGCACAACGCCCAGGTGGTCCAGATCGAACGCAAGGAAAAATTCCGTTTGCAGCAGCCGGGCAACAAGCCGGGCTGAAGCTTGCGATCCTTGAGCCGGCACCGCGATTCCTAAAATCCATAAGAACTAGCCAATAGAATTCCAGGAGCTTTCACCATGTCGTCGATTCGCCATTTCGCTTTGGCCGCTCTGGCCAGTGCTCTTTTTGCCGGTACTGCGGTTGCCAAGGATTACGAGCTGTTGAACGTGTCGTATGACCCGACCCGTGAGCTCTATCAGGAATACAACGCCGAATTCATCAAGTCCTGGCAGAAGGATCATGCGGGCGATACGGTGAAAATCCAGCAATCTCACGGCGGTTCTGGCAAACAAGGCCGGGCGGTCATTGATGGTCTGCGTGCCGACGTAGTGACGCTGGCGCTGGCCGGTGACATCGACGAAATCGCCAAGCTTGGCAAAACCCTGCCAGCGGATTGGCAGAAGCGGCTGCCGGAAGCGAGCACGCCGTACACGTCGACCATCGTGTTCCTGGTGCGCAAGGGCAACCCTAAAGGGATCAAGGATTGGGGTGACCTGATCAAGAACGACGTGTCGGTGATCACGCCAAACCCGAAGACTTCCGGTGGCGCACGCTGGAACTTCCTCGCGGCGTGGGCCTACGGGCTGAAAGCCAATGGCGGCAACGAAGCCAAGGCTAAAGAGTATGTGCAGACCCTGTTCAAGCACGTACCTGTGCTGGATACCGGTGCTCGCGGTTCGACCATCACCTTCGTCAACAACGGGCAGGGTGACGTGCTGCTGGCCTGGGAAAACGAAGCTTTCCTGGCGCTCAAAGAAGATGGCGGCGCCGACAAGTTCGACATTGTCGTACCTTCTTTGTCGATCCTCGCCGAGCCGCCGGTGGCGCTGGTCGACAAGAACGCCGAGAAAAAGGGCAACACCGAGATCGCCGAGGCGTACCTCAAGCACCTGTACAGCCCGGCCGGTCAGGAAATTGCGGCGAAAAACTTCTATCGTCCACGTGACAAGGACGTGGCCGCCAAGTACGCCCAGCAGTTCCCGAAACTGGAGCTGGTGACCATCGACAAGGATTTTGGCGGCTGGAAAACCGCGCAACCGAAATTCTTCAATGACGGCGGCGTGTTCGACCAGATCTACCAGGCGCAGTAATCTGAACAATCCGGATTCATTGTGGCGAGGGAGCTTGCTCCCGCTTGAGTGCGAAGCGCTCATTAGAAGCAGGGACCGCTGCGCAGTCCAGCGCGAGCAAGCTCCCTCGCCACACAACCAAGGACTTTTATGTCGCGTCGTATCTCCCCCGTCATACCCGGCTTCGGGCTGACGCTGGGGTACACCTTGGTGTACCTCAGTCTGATTGTGCTCATACCACTGGCGGCGATGTTCGTGCACGCCGCTCAACTCACCTGGGATCAGTTCTGGGCAATCATCTCGGCGCCACGGGTGCTGGCGGCGTTGAAGCTGAGCTTCGGCACCGCACTGTATGCCGCGATCATCAACGGCATCATCGGCACGCTGCTGGCGTGGGTGCTGGTGCGCTATACCTTCCCGGGGCGCAAAGTCATCGATGCGATGATCGACCTGCCGTTCGCGTTGCCCACCGCAGTGGCGGGTATCGCGCTGACTGCGCTTTACGCCCCCACCGGGCTGGTCGGTCAGTTCGCCACGGACCTGGGTTTCAAGATCGCTTACACCCCTCTGGGCATCACCCTTGCCCTGACTTTTGTGACGCTTCCATTCGTAGTACGTACCGTACAGCCAGTATTGGCCGATATCCCCCGTGAAGTCGAAGAAGCGGCGGCGTGCCTGGGTGCGAAGCCGTGGCAGGTGTTCCGTCATATCCTCGTACCGGCACTGCTGCCGGCCTGGTTGACCGGCTTTGCCCTGGCCTTTGCCCGCGGGGTTGGCGAGTACGGTTCGGTGATTTTCATCGCCGGTAACATGCCGATGAAAACCGAAATCCTGCCGCTGCTGATCATGGTCAAGCTCGACCAGTACGATTACACCGGCGCTACCTCCATTGGTGTACTGATGCTGGTGGTTTCTTTCATTCTGCTGCTGCTGATCAACCTGTTGCAGCGGCGCATCGAAACCCCATAAGGAGGCGCGAACATGTCCCAATCGTCTATCGCGGCCGCCTCTTCGGCCAACGCTGCCCGCCGTGGCAGTGCGACTTCGCGGCGCATCCTGATCGGCCTCGGCTGGCTGATCTTTGCCCTGTTTCTGTTGCTGCCGCTGTTCATCGTGGTGTCCCAGGGTTTGAAGCTCGGTATCGGTGCGTTTTTCACCGCCATCTTCGAGCCGGATGCGTTGTCCGCCCTGAAACTCACGGTGATCGCCGTACTGATTTCGGTGCCGTTGAACCTGGTGTTCGGCGTCAGCGCCGCGTGGTGCGTGAGCAAATACACGTTCCGTGGCAAGAGCATGCTGGTGACGCTGATCGACCTGCCGTTCTCGGTATCGCCGGTGATCGCCGGTCTGGTCTATGTGCTGATGTTCGGCGCCCAGGGCCTGTTCGGCCCGTGGCTGCAGGATCACGACATCCAGATCGTGTTCGCCTTGCCGGGCATTGTGCTGGCGACGATTTTCGTCACCGTGCCGTTCGTGGCCCGTGAGTTGATCCCGCTGATGCAAGAGCAGGGCACGCAGGAAGAAGAAGCCGCGCGTTTGCTCGGGGCCAATGGGTGGCAGATGTTCTGGCACGTCACCGTGCCCAACATCAAATGGGGCCTGATCTATGGCGTGGTGTTGTGTACTGCGCGGGCCATGGGTGAGTTCGGTGCGGTGTCGGTGGTTTCCGGGCACATTCGCGGGGTGACCAACACCTTGCCGCTGCACGTCGAGATCCTCTACAACGAATACAACCACGTGGCCGCGTTCGCCGTGGCGAGCCTGTTGCTGATCCTGGCGCTCTTCATCCTGCTGCTCAAGCAGTGGAGCGAAAACCGTATCAACCGCCTGCGCGCCAGCGCCGCGGAGGAATAATTCATGTCGATCGAAGTGCGTAACGTCAGCAAGAATTTCAATGCGTTCAAAGCGCTGGACAACATCAGCCTGGACATTCAGAGCGGCGAGCTCGTCGCGTTGCTCGGCCCATCGGGCTGTGGCAAGACCACGCTGTTGCGGATCATTGCCGGCCTGGAAACCCCGGACAACGGCAGCATCGTGTTCCACGGAGAAGACGTGTCCGGCCATGACGTGCGTGATCGCAACGTCGGTTTCGTGTTCCAGCACTACGCCCTGTTCCGCCACATGACGGTGTTCGATAACGTCGCGTTCGGCCTGCGCATGAAGCCGAAGAACCAGCGCCCGAACGAAAGCCAGATCGCGGCGAAAGTCCACGAACTGCTGAACATGGTGCAACTGGACTGGTTGTCGGATCGCTACCCGGAACAACTCTCCGGTGGTCAGCGTCAGCGGATTGCGCTGGCCCGTGCCTTGGCGGTGGAGCCCAAAGTGCTGCTGCTCGACGAACCCTTCGGTGCCCTCGACGCCAAGGTCCGTAAAGAGCTGCGCCGCTGGCTGGCGCGCCTGCACGAAGACATCAACCTGACGTCCGTTTTCGTGACCCACGACCAGGAAGAAGCGATGGAAGTCGCCGACCGCATCGTGGTGATGAACAAGGGCGTGATCGAGCAGATCGGCTCACCGGGCGACGTCTACGAAAACCCGGCCAGCGATTTCGTTTATCACTTCCTGGGTGACTCGAACCGGTTGCATCTGGGCGAGGACAATCACGTGCTGTTCCGCCCGCACGAGGTGTCGTTGTCGCGGCATGAACTGGACGATCACCATGCGGCCGAAGTGCGTGATATTCGTCCGTTGGGCGCGACGACGCGGGTGACTTTGAAGGTTGAAGGGCAGAGCGATCTGATCGAAGCCGAAGTGGTGAAGGATCACGACAGTCTGATCGGCTTGGCCAAGGGCGAGACGTTGTTCTTCAAGCCGAAAGTCTGGCAGAAAGTCGCCAACATTTAATCCCTCCAGCTGATCGTTCCCACGCTCTGCGTGGGAATGCCTCATGGGACGCTCCGCGTCCAGTGACGCAGAGCGTCACGGTATGCATTCCCACGCAGAGCGTGGGAACGATCAGTAGGAGCGAGGCTTGTCCGCGAAGGCGATCTACGCCGCAGCGCCTTTCTGACGCAAACGCACACCACCCGCCCGCGCCTCGATCTGCTCCTTGAGCTCATGCCGCATCCCCAGCAAGAACGCCAGTTCAGCCACCACAAACAACGGCCCGACGATCAATCCCGTCACATCATCGACAAAGGCCGGCTTGCGCCCCTCGTAGTGATGCCCGACGAACTGGATCGCCCAACCGATCACGAACATCGCCATGCCGCTGCTCAACCAGACCAGGGTGCTTTGCTGCGCCAGTACTTGACCCGCCCAGACGCACAGCCCCAGCAACACGGTCATCAGTATTCCGAGGCGCAGCTCCAGGCGCAGGTAAAACCACGCCGACGCCAACGCCACCAGCATTGCCGGTGATAACCAGCCCCCGGCCCACTGCGGACGCGACAGCAACACGGCCACCGCCACCACGATCAGCGGAATGCCGATAAAGTGAGTGGCGATGTTGCGCGGATCACGGTGGTACGCGGCGTATTGACTGAGATGGTCAACCAGGCTTTTTTTCATTGTTATTCCTCCTGTAGGGTGATCGATCATGCCCCGGGGCCGTTCTTCGCTCTGTCAGCCAGGCGACAATCTCTAGGAGTTTTCATGGATATGCAGGTCTGGCGTCCACGCCTGCTGCGCGGTCTGTGGTTCAGTCATCTGCCTGTTTCCCTACAGGATAGTCTGTTGGCAGCGGCCAGGTTGCGGCGCCTGTCTCCGGGGCAGCGCCTGTTCAAGCGCGGCGATCCGCCCTGTGGACTGTATGCGGTGCTTGAAGGTGCGATGCGCATCGGTGCGGTGAATGAGCAAGGCAAAGAGGCGTTGTTGAGCGTGGTGGAGGCACCGCACTGGTTTGGCGAAATCGGCCTGTTCGATGGCCAGCCGCGCACCCACGATGCGTTCGGCCTGGGGCATTGCACCCTGGCGCATATCCCGCAATCGGTTTTGCTGGCGTTGCTCGAAGAACAGCCGGTGCATTGGCGACAGTTGGCCTTGTTGATGAGCCAGAAACTGCGCCTGACCTTTATCAATCTCGAACAACTGAGCCTGATGCCGGCCCCCACTCGACTGGCCCACCGCTTGTTGATGATTGCCACAGGCTACGGCGAAAACGACCCACCGCGCCGCGTCCTGCAATTGCCTCAGGAACAACTGGCGTCGATGTTGTCGCTGTCGCGCCAGACCACCAATCAGATCCTCAAGGATTTGCAGGGGCAGGGGATTATCGGGTTGAGCTACGGCGAAATTGAAATCCTCGATGCCGTGCGATTGCGGGCATTGGCGATGGTTTGATGCTTCGTGTGGGTAAAAAAGCGGCTGGACTTTAATTCGGAGATGCATTAAATACAATGCAAAGTGTGACAAATTTCAATTTTGCACTGTATACGAGGCAAGGTAGCACTATGGAAAATCTGGGTGAGCTGATCCGAACCTTACGCAAAGAAAGAAAACTCTCCCAACAGGCACTGGCACAGCAGTACGGAATGAGCCGTGCGACTATCTCTGGAATCGAAAACAACACCCTCTCCGAAATTGGCCTGCGCAAGGTCGAGGCAATCCTCAACGGATTTGGTTATGAACTTACCGCCGTACCGCGGCAATCGAAGCGGCCGACACTGGATAGCCTGAAAAAGGTGAACTTCCATGGTTGAGCTGCAGCAAAGGGATCGGCTGGCGATCAGTGTTTCCAGCAATGCCGTCGGAATTCTTGGTCGAGGCCAATCGTCCGCTGACAGCGTTTTTGCCTACGCCGAAAACGCATCAGAGCAAGATGCCGTTTCTTTGATCATGCCGGTACGCCTGGAGAGCTACGCGTGGGAGCCAGGTGTTCCTCCGGTTTTCGAGATGAACTTGCCGGAGGGGACTTTGCGCGATGAGTTGACTCGTCGTTTCAGCAAGGCTGTCCGAGGCTTTGACGACTTTTCGATGCTTGCTATCGTCGGCCCGCACCAACTCGGCAGAGTGAGCATTTCACCGGCGCAGGACGGGCTCGACCAGCCACCTGAAACCAGCTTGGCGGACCTTCTTGTGCATGATGGTGCGCAAGGATTGTTCGACGACCTCTTGCACACGTATGGCCAGTACTCGGGCGTTTCCGGTGTGCAGCCGAAAGTTCTGATTCGTGATAGCGGGTCAACCATCGATCGACTGTCCCATCGGGGGGCGACACATCTGGTTAAAACCTTTCACCCGGAACAATACCCGCAACTCGCTGCAAACGAATATTTCTGCATGCGGGCTGCATTGCACTCGGGGCTTGAGGTGCCGAAGTTTGAACTGAGTGATCAAGGTAGATTCCTGATCGTTGAACGCTTCGACCTGAACGACAAAGGTTATTTGGGTTTCGAGGATTTTTGCGTGCTTAACGCCTGGCCTTCAAAAGCCAAATACGACGGCTCATATGAAGGTATTGCCAGACAGATCAAAGCGTTCGTTTCTCCTTCAATGCTCAATCAGGCGCTTGAGTCGTTTTTCAAAATCGTCGCACTTTCATCGGGTTTGAAGAACGGCGACGCGCACCTGAAAAACTTTGGCGTTCTCTATGAGGATTGCGCAGCCGATGCGCAAATCAGTCTGGCCCCTACCTACGACATCATCACTACGTCGGTCTACATCAAGGCCGACAGCATGGCGTTACTGTTGGGGGGATCGAAGGCGTGGCCAAAGTACAAAATGCTGATGCGCTTTGGTCGGTCTGCCTGCAACTTGACCGAAGGGCGCTGCAACGAGTTACTGCAACAAGTCGGCCATGGTATGGAAGTAGCGATGGACGAGATGGTCCAGCATATCAAGGCAAACGGTTCCTTTGCCCGGATAGGCGCGCAAATGCTGGAGCAGTGGCAAGCAGGCATTGCGCGTAGTCTGGTAAAAAACTAATCAGCGCAACCCATCCCGAAACTGTCCCGGTGTCATCCCGGTCCAGCGTTTGAACGCGCGGCTGAAGCTGCTGGTGTCGGCGAATCCGAGCAGATAACTGATCTCGCTCAGCGAAACCTGCGGGTCGCGCAGGTGCAGCAGGGCGAGGTTCTCGCGGCTTTCGTTGAGCAGCGTATCGAAGCGACAGCCTTCGTCCGCCAGGTGCCTTTGCAGGCTGCGCAGGCTCAGGTGCAGGGCCTTGGCGATGTGTTCGGCACTGGGTTCGCCTTCGGGCAGTTGTTCTTCAATGGCGTCGCGGACCTTGCGCTCCCATGTCAGCGGCTTGAGTTGCGCGAGGGTGCGTTTGAGCACGGTTTCGTTGTGCTCGGCCAGCTCCGGGTTGGCGTCATCCAGGTGGCTGTCGAAGTCGACAAGGGCGAATTCCAGCCGATCTTCCTCGGCGCCGAAGTACACGGGTGAGCGAAAGGCTTTATGCCATGGGTGCGCGTCTGCCGGTTCCGGGCGCCGCAGGTAGGTCGCCAGTGGTGCGTAATCCCGGCCCAGGCGATTGCGACAGGTGCGCACGTAAATCGCCATGAACGCATCGATGGCTTCGAAGGCCGGGGCCGGGTTGCCGCAGGGAATTTTCAGATGGAAGCGGTAGCGATCCTCGTCGCGGATCAGCTCCAGTTCCAGAGCATCGCTGACCACCTGGTGATAACGCACGATGCGCTCGAATACTTCGCGCAGGCTGCCGCTGGCCACCAGCGCATAGCCCAGGGCGTGAAAGGTGGTCGGGCTGACGAAGCGCGATACGCGTAAGCCAAGCGCCGGGTCACCGCTGGCCTGTACCGCCAACTCCCACAGACGCGTGGTTCCGGACAACGGATAACGCGCGTTCGGGTCCTCCATCAACTGCGGATCGAGTCCCGCTTGCCGGCACAGGCTGGTGCTGTCGACGCCCAGTGCATCGAGTTGCTTGCGCAAGGCGCGGGTCCAGCTGGCGAGTGAGGTCGGTTCAGTCATGCTGATTGGCGCTTCCGGTCAACAGGTTGGCGTTCACGGCTACCGCTGCAAAGGGGCGCGGCAGGCAGGATGCGAACATCAATAACCAGAGGATGGAAGCATGGACCGTACTTCTGCAAGCCCCCAACGACTGAATGCAGCTCAACGATCGGCACAAATTCGCGAAGTGGTGCTGGCCAAGGGTGTCGAGCTGCGGGAGCGCTACCCGATTCTCAAGCATCAGGACGCTATCGGCGCGAGCATTCTGGCGTTCGCATTGGCCGGCATGATCGGTTCGGCAACGCTCTACATCAGCGGACACATGGCCTGGTGGGCGTGCCTGTTGCTTAACGCGTTTTTTGCTTCGCTGACCCATGAGCTGGAACACGATCTGATTCACAGCATGTACTTCCGTAAACAGAAGGTGCCGCACAACCTGATGATGGGGCTGGTCTGGCTGGCCCGCCCGAGCACCATCAACCCATGGATTCGCCGTCACCTGCACCTCAATCACCACAAGTTTTCCGGCTCTGAAACCGACATGGAGGAGCGCGCGATCACCAACGGCGAGCCATGGGGTTTCGCCCGGTTCTTGATGATTGGCGACAACATCATGTCGGCGTTTATCCGCATGTTGCGAGCCAGGACATGGGCACACAAGTTCAGCATCATCAAGCGCACCTTGAAGGTCTATGCACCGCTGGCGCTGGTGCATTGGGGGGCGTGGTATGTGTTTCTCGGTTTTCATGCGGCCAATGGCATTGCGCAACTGATGGGCACGCCGATCGATTGGTCGGCGACGACGTTGTCGGTCATGCAGGTGATCGACATCGCGGCAGTCGTGATCATCGGCCCGAATGTACTGCGCACGTTTTGCCTGCACTTCATCAGCTCGAACATGCACTACTACGGCGACGTGGAACCGGGCAACGTCATGCAGCAAACCCAAGTGCTGAATGCATGGTGGTTATGGCCGTTGCAGGCATTCTGCTTCAATTTCGGCAGCAGCCACGGGATTCATCATTTTGTGGTGAAGGAGCCGTTCTACATCCGCCAGCTGACAGTGCCGGTGGGTCACAAAGTAATGCGGGAGATGGGGGTGCGGTTCAACGATCTCGGCACCTTCGGCCGGGCGAACCGGTTTGTGCGCAAGGAAACTACAGAACCACAGCAAGTGCGAACCGCTCAGGTGTGAGCACTACACCGGAGACTCAAATCTGTTCGTTCGTCATAAATCTGACCTAAAGGGACGTTAGGTTATGACGCAGGAAGGAGGCCCGGCGATGGATCGCCTTATGTCATAAAGTGCTAACAAAGTAATCAAATATTCCTTTATTGGATAACCGTTTTAGCCAATCATCGGCTTCCGGTGTTGCTGATCAGCACTGACAGAATTTGAGTTTCCGGGGGCCGTCTCCTTGGCAGGGTGCGGCCCCTTTTTTATTCCGCAAGAAACACCAACCCACCAATTGTTTTTATATTCCAATCGGGCCTTAATAAATAGCTTCTTATTCCTTAACGAATATAACTCTCCTCCCTATACTCGATCGGGAACAGACACGCAGCAGGAGAGTTCCCCATGCGCAACGAATCGATTCGCTACCTGATTGTGCCGGGCTGGCAAGGATCGCCAGAAGATCATTGGCAAAGCCATTGGCAGAAAAGTTTGCCGAACAGCGCACGGGTCGAACAGGCCGACTGGTTGACACCGCGCCGCGAAGACTGGGTAGCGGCCTTGGCTGAGGCGATCGCGGCCGACAGCACTCCGGTCATTCTGATTGCCCACAGCCTGGGATGCATCACTGTCGCCCATTGGGCTGCGACGGCGCCCGTGCAGTTCTTGCGGCAGGTGCGCGGCGCCTTACTGGTCGCACCGGCAGACGTCGAGCGTCCGGCCTGTGCGCCGGCCCTGCGTAATTTCGCACCGATTCCGACTGACCTGCTGCCATTTCCCAGCCAGGTCGTCAGTTCCGATAACGACAGTGCCGTCAGTGCATCGCGAGCGTTGGAGCTGGCGCGCAATTGGGGAGCCGAAGCGGGCATCCTCGCAGGTGCCGGTCACATCAACGTCAAGTCCGGACATCAGCGTTGGGAGCAGGGATTTGCCTATCTCTATCGCCTGCAGAACCGCATGGAACAACACGCCCTGCGCCGCGCTTGAACACTTTCCTTAGTTAACGCCCCCGTCTCCCGGCGGTTTTGGGCGGGAGTCTGCCATGAGCTTTGAAACCTTCGGTCAGCCGCTGCTGACCTTTCCCGATGCTGAAAAAAGTCCCCTGAGCATTCGCGCCAAGGCGTTGGTGTTCGTCGATCCGCGCTCCCGGCAATTGCGCCAGGAGCTGGAACAACTGGCACCGCGCTCGATTTCGGTGCTGATCCGTGGCGAAACGGGGAGCGGTAAAGAATTGTTGGCGCGGCACATCCATCGCGCCAGCGATCGTGGCGGATTGTTTGTGTCGGTCAATTGCGGCGCGATCAGCCCGACCTACGCCGATGCTGAATTGTTTGGCTATGCCGCAGGCAGCTACAGCGGTTCGGCGAGCAGTCGCGCGGGATGGTTTGGTTCGGCCAACGGCGGCACGCTGTACCTGGACGAGATCGGCGACTTGCCGCTGCCGATCCAGATCAAACTGCTCGCCGCGCTGGAAAACCACGAAGTGACACGCGTTGGTGCCCAGCAGCCGAGCCCGGTAGATGTGCGTCTGGTAGCGGCCACCAGCATCGATCTGGCCCAGGCGGTTGCCGCCGGGAAATTCCATGAGCGGCTCTATCACTACCTCAGCGAGGGGCAGCTCGAACTGCCAGCCTTGCGCGAGCGGGTCGGCGACATTCTGTCGTTGGCCGAATACTTCCTGGGTATCTACAGCCAACGCCTCGATCTGCCGGTGCCGCTGATCAGCGAAACCGCGCAACACGTGCTGGAGCGACACAGTTGGCCGGGCAACACCCGCGAACTGGAAAATGTCATTCACTTTGCGTTGTTGGTGAGTACCGGCGACGAGATTTTGCCGGAGCATTTGAATTTGCCGGATGAAGGGCTGGCGCAGATTGAACGGCAACTCCAGCAGATACTCGACAAGGGCTCCGCGTCTGAAAAAGCCGCCCTGAAACAAATACTTAAGCAGGCTGGCCTCCTGTAACCCGAGAACGCCGCAGAGTCTCAGGAGCCCTGCGTTATCGTTTGGCGACCCTCGCGAGCAGTCTCGCAACCAAGGGAATGCGCGGGCTAGAGCTGTATGAACAAAATGGAATATGAAGCTGAATAAAGGTTATTGTTCGGGAATAAAAAATCCCGGTATTGTCCGCTTCACGCCAGCGATAGCACTTCACTGGCACACGTACTGATAGCCGTCGCCACAAGCGACTGTGATATTCGATAAGGACACTGCATGAAAAAGGTTCTGTTGTTCACCGCACTGGCGGCTGCCCTGACCGCGGGCCTGGCCCAGGCTGGCGAGAAACTGGTGGTTGCCGCGACCCCGGTGCCACACGCCGAAATCCTTGAGCTGATCAAGCCAACCCTCGCCAAAGAAGGTGTGGACCTGGAAATCAAAGTCTTCACCGACTACGTACAGCCGAACGTGCAAGTTGGCGAAAAGCGCCTGGATGCCAACTACTTCCAGACCAAGCCTTATCTGGACAGCTTCAACGCTGGCAAATACAAGGATGACAAAGCCAAGTACCTGGTCACCGTGCAAGGTGTGCACGTTGAACCGTTCGGTGGCTACTCGAGCAAATACAAAACCCTGGCCGAGCTGCCTGACGGCGCGACCATCGCTATCCCGAACGAAGGCAGCAACAGCGGTCGTGCGTTGATCCTGCTGCAGAAAGCCGGTCTGATCGAACTCAAGGATCCGAAAAACGCCCTGGCGACCCCGAAAGATATCGCCAAGAACCCGCACAACTTCAAGTTCAAGGAACTTGAATCGGCCCTGTTGCCACGTGTTCTGAAGGAAGTTGATCTGGACATGATCAACACCAACTACGCGCTGGAAGCCAAGTTGAACCCGACCAAGGACGCCCTGGTGATCGAAGGTGCTGATTCGCCTTACGTGAACTTCCTGGTGGCCCGTGAGGACAACAAGGACAGCGCCGCTATCCAGAAACTGGCCAAAGCCCTGACCAGCCCGGAAGTGAAAGCATTCATCGAGAAGAAGTACAGCGGCGCGGTACTGCCGGCGTTCTGATTCGCGAGGTAAACCCTTCAAGGTTTCCAACGCCGACGGCTAGCGCTAGCGTCGGCGTTTTTTTGTGTTTGAAAATCAAGCAGTGCTGGCCAGCAACGCCCTGCGCAACGCGACCAATAACTTTACGATGTCCTGCGGATTCATGGGTTCAAGCACTTTTGCATCTGCCATGTTCTCTTCCTTGTGAGTGTTCGGCCAGGGAGTCTGGCCAATAACGGTCCGTCCTTGGAGGGGCAAATCGAAAAATAGATCCTTCCTACGGCGTAAAGGAAAATAGCCGTCTTACGCCGCCTCGGCAAACAGGCCAAACACTTTTCCTCAATTACTAGCACTTTTGCCAGTTGTTCCGAATCCTCCGGCCGTTTCAAGCTACGATCATTGAACGGAGGTGCTGACGATGACCACATATTTGTGCCGCTATGGTTACGACGCACTGGATCTGCTGATCGGGCTGGAGCCATTGGGGCAAGAAAAAATGCAGCGATTTTATCGTCACCAACATTTGGTGACGGAATTGCAAGGCTGCACCAGCCAGAGTGTGTTTCAAACAGAATCGCAACTGCTGGCGGAGCAACGTCGCGATCATGATAACGTTGCGAGTCGATTGCTGGCGACTGACCACCAACGATCCATTCAGCAACTCACCCATCCACCTCTACGGCAGGTCTATTCGCCCTACGGCCATCGCCGGGTCGAAAGCGGTCTCGGCAGTCTTCTGGGTTTCAATGGCGAAAGGGGTGACCCGGTCACCGGCCACTATTTGCTGGGCAATGGTCATCGTGCATTCAATCCGGTGCTGATGCGCTTCAACAGCCCGGACAGTCTGAGTCCGTTTGGGCGGGGCGGGCTGAATCCGTATGCGTATTGCCTGGGGGATCCGGTGAATTTCAGTGATCCGACGGGGCATGCGGGCGAGCCAAACTGGCAATCGTGGATGTTCGTCGCAATGTCTGCGCTGGGTCTGGTGTCGGGCGCTGTCGGAATTTACTCGGCAAGGCTCTCTATCAGGAATGCAAAAGTCGCTAGCAGCACGGCCTCTGGAACCGTCTCGAAACACGCCAAGTACGCAGGTATGACGGGGGCTGTGACAGGATTCGTCGGTGCCGGGACGGGGTTCGTGAGGTCCAGTATCGCTGCCGCGGATCCGGATAATTCAGCCCTGGATCCCCTGCTTGCGATCATGGCCGCCTTCAGCGCTTTATCGTTTGCCGCTACAGCAACTGCGGTGTCCTTCAACTTTCGTGCTTACAGGATAAACCGGGCTGAAGCAGTGAAGGTTGCCTACAGAGGAGTAAAATCAGGTCCCTTCAGAAACCCGCAGGTAAGTCCGCCCGCAGCGCCAGGCTCGCCGATTCCTTCAGCTCCGCTTCCTTCGCCCGGGCCGATTGGCTTTGAAAGTTTTCAGGTTCCAACGGTCAGACATCGAACCGATGTCAACTTGAACATGGGTTTCGACAGTCAAGTCGAGAATCCCGGGCGTGCCATGAAAATCCGCCGATCCTTTTAGAACAACTCGACACCTGTCATTCAATCCGGCCAATACCACGCCGGTTCGTCCAACATCCGCTGCCCGACAATCCCGGTCTGGCCAAGGGTTTTCTCCAGCACGATGCAGTTGCATTCCGGGTCCTGCTGCAATGCAGAGATCAGTCGTCGGGCATGGGACACCACCCACACCTGACACTGCTCGGAGGCGCGGATGATCAACCGCGCCAATGCCGGCAACAGATCCGGATGCAGGCTGGTTTCCGGTTCGTTCAACACCATCAGCGTCGGCGGGCGTGGCGTCAGCAGCGCCGCCACCAGCAGCAGATAGCGCAGCGTGCCGTCCGATAGTTCGGCGGCGGACAGCGGGCGCAACAATCCTTCCTGATAAAACTCGATGGCGAAGCGGCCACCGGCGAGCGGTTCGATGTGCAATCGTGCACCGGGAAATGCATCGCTGATCGCGTCGCGCAATGCCTCGGGGTCGCCGATTTCGATAATGGTCTGCAACGCCGCCGCCAGGTCGCGGCCGTCGTGGTGTAGAACCGGCGTACGGGTGCCCAATTGCGGTTGGCGCACTGGTGCGTCGACGTCACTGCGAAAGTGATCGTAGAAGCGCCAGCGGCGGATGAATTCGCGCAGTTCCAGAACTTCCGGCGAGGTGCGCAAGCTGCCGACCTGATCAAAAAGACTGTCGAAATTCGGGGTGTGCTGTGCCAGTACATCCCATTGACGATCGGCCCGACTGCGGATCATCGGGCCGTCGCGATCCACCAACAGACTTGCCGGACGATAGAACGCCCCGTTCCAGATGCATTCGCGCTTGATCTGCGGATCGAGGCTGAACCGTGAAGGGATGGGCGTGTCGTGCCCTGGAAGCATGAAGTGGCCGTTGGATTCAGGAAGGCCGAGACTGATCGAGTAACCGAAGTCCTCACTGGTGAACCCCAGACGCAGGCGTTTGGCGCCCTGTCTCACGCCGGCCTCGACCGGCACCTCACCATTTCGCATACGCCGGGAGATGGTTTGCGGTCCCGCCCAGAAGGTCGAGCCCAGCCCACCCTCACGGGCCAGCGCATTGACCACGCCACCCTGAGCGGTTTCCGCCAGCAAACGCAGCGCGCGGTAGAGGTTCGATTTGCCGCTGCCGTTTGGCCCGGTGATCAGGTTCAAGCGACCCAGTGGGATCACCAGTTTGTTGATCGAGCGGTAATTGGCCACCGCGAGGGTGTTGAGCATGGAAAATGTCCCTATTGGCCGACCCTGCAGGCGCTGCCGCAGCTACGATCTCTTGCCTTTGAGTTGATCAGGGTCAAAAGATCGCAGCCCGCGGCAGCTCGTACAAGAGGAAAAGCTGAATTTGCGTAGGCGAAGGTTAATCCCTGTTCTAAGCTGACAAACGAATCGCGCCCGTTAAACGCAAAGGAGTCTGCATGGCTGGTCCCGGATTGAGATTAGCGCTTGGCCTGAGCCTCCTGGTATTGCTCAGTGCCTGCGACAAAGAGAAACCGCTCGAGAAGGCTCGGCCACGGGTTTTCGTTCAGGAAGTCAAACTCACCGATTACGCTGCCAACATCACCTTGACCGGCGATGTGCAGGCTCGGGTGCAGACCGAGCTGTCTTTTCGCGTGAGTGGAAAGATCATCCAGCGTATGGTCGATGTGGGTGACCGGATCGCGGCCAGGCAGGTCCTTGCCCGGCTCGACCCGAAGGACCTGCAAACCAGTCTCGACTCGGCACAGGCTCAAGTGGTGGCCGAGCAGGCCAAGGTCAAACAGAACGCCGCGTCTTTCGTGCGCCAGCAAAAACTGTTGCCCAAGGGTTATACCAGCCAAAGCGAGTACGACTCTGCGCAGGCGGCATTGCGCAGTAGCCAAAGCTCACTCGCGGCGGCCCAGGCGCAGTTGGCCAATGCCCGTGAACAACTGAGTTACACCGCGTTGATGTCGGATGCGCCAGGCGTGATCACTGCGCGCCAGGCAGAGGTCGGCCAGGTGGTTCAGGCCACCGTGCCGATCTTCAGCCTGGCCCAGGACGGTGCGCGCGATGCGGTGTTCAACGTCTATGAATCGCTGCTGGCCGAACCACCATCAGACAAGGGTGTTGTGGTCAGCCTGCTCGACAATCCGGCGATCAAAACCACCGGTACAGTCCGCGAGATTACCCCGGCGGTCTCGGAGCAGACTGGCACTGTGCAAGTCAAAGTCACCCTCGACAGCTTGCCGCCCGGCATGCAACTGGGTTCGGTGGTGAGTGCCACAGCCAATACCCGGGGCAAGTCCGCGGTGGAGTTGCCGTGGTCGGCGCTGACCAAAAAAATCAGCGAGCCCGCGGTATGGCTGGTGGACGGCGACGGCAAGGCGCAGTTGCATACCGTCACCGTCGGCCGCTATCTGACCGGTAAAGTCATCATCAGCGAGGGCCTCAAAGGAGGCGAAAAAGTCGTCGTTGCCGGTGGCCAGTTGCTGCATCCCGGCGTGACGGTGGAAATCGCTGAAGACACCTACAAGGAATTGGCCGCGGAGAGTCAACCATGAAGCATCTGTTACTGGTTCTGACCAGTGTGATGCTGGTGGCCTGTTCGGAAAAAGAAGCGCCAGCGGAGCCGGTGCGACCGGTGTTGTCGATCAAGGTCGAGGCACTGGGTGAACAAAACCTTGGCCGATTCGCGGGGAGCATCCAGGCCCGCTATGAGAGCAATGTCGGTTTCCGTGTACCGGGACGCATCGCGAGCCGTAGCGTCGATGTCGGCGCGGAGGTCGACAAGGGGGCGTTGCTTGCCTCGCTGGACCCTACGGATCAGCAGAACCAATTGCGCTCGGCAGAGGGCGACCTGGCGAGCATCCGGGCGAATCTGATCAACGCCCAGGCCACCGCCCGGCGACAGCAGAGCCTGTTCGATCAAGGCGTGGGCTCCCAGGCGCAACTCGACGCTGCACTGACTGACCTGAAGACCACCCAGGCCTCGCTGGACCAGGCTCAGGCAGCGGTCAGCCAGGCCAAGGATCAACTCAACTACGTTGAATTGCGTGCCGATCACAAAGCGGTCGTCACCGCGTGGATGGCCGAAGCCGGACAAGTTGTCACCGCCGGCCAGCAAGTGGTTACGCTGGCGCGACCGGATATCAAGGAGGCGGTGATCGATCTGCCGGACACCCTGGTCGATCAGTTACCCGAAGACGTGGTGTTCCAGGTTGCTTCGCAATTGAGCCCGGAGATCAACACCACGGCTATCGTGCGGGAAATCGAGCCCCAGGCACAAAGTGCAACCCGTACCCGACGCGCGCGCCTGACCCTTTCCGAAACACCCAGCGGATTTCGCCTGGGCACGGCGATCAGCGTGACATTGATTTCTGCGATCAAGCCGCAGATCGAATTGCCTCTGAGCGCGTTGCAGGAAGTCGAAGGCAAGTCGCGCATCTGGGTAATCGATGCCCAGGCGCAAACCGTTTCTCCCAGGGATGTCAGCATCATCAGCCGCACGGACAGCACCGTCGTGGTAGCCAGCGGCGTGAAGTCCGGCGAGCGGATTGTCAGTGCGGGAGTCAACAGCCTCAAACCGGGGCAAAAAGTGAAAGTAGATGAGGGCAGCCCACAATGAAAGGGAGTTTCAACTTATCCGAATGGGCGCTCAAACATCAGTCGTTTGTCTGGTATCTGATGTTCGTCGCATTGCTGATGGGCGTGTTTTCGTACCTGAACCTGGGGCGCGAGGAAGACCCTTCCTTCACGATCAAGACCATGGTTATCCAGACCCGCTGGCCAGGTGCGACCCAGGAGGAAACCCTCAAGCAGGTCACTGACCGCATCGAGAAAAAACTCGAAGAACTCGACTCGCTCGACTACGTGAAAAGCTATACCCGACCCGGTGAGTCCACGGTCTACGTTTACTTGCGCGACACGACCAAGGCCAAGGACATTCCGGAAATCTGGTACCAGGTGCGCAAGAAGATCGGCGACATCCGTTATTCGTTTCCACAAGGCATTCAGGGACCGTCGTTCAACGATGAATTCGGCGACGTGTTCGGTTCGATCTATGCCTTTACCGCCGACGGTCTGACATTGCGCCAATTGCGCGACTACGTCGAACAGGCCCGTGCCGATATCCGCGGCGTGCCGGGCTTGGGCAAGATCGAGATGATTGGCCAGCAGGACGAAGTCCTGTACCTGAACTTCTCGACCCGCAAACTGGCGGCGCTGGGTATCGATGAGCAACAGGTTGTGCAAAGTCTGCAAACGCAAAACGCCGTGACCCCGGCCGGGGTGATCGAGGCGGGACCCGAGCGGATTTCCGTACGCACGTCAGGGCAGTTCATTTCCGAGAAGGATCTGGCCAACGTCAATCTGCGACTCAATGATCGCTTTTATCGTCTGGCCGATATAGCCGATATCCGCCGAGGCTACGTCGACCCCTCGACGCCGGAATTCCGCTTCAATGGCCAACAGGCTATCGGTCTGGCCATAGCCATGCAGACCGGGGGCAACATCCAGGAATTCGGCAAGGCGCTGCATCAGCGCATTAATGAGCTCACTGCCAACCTGCCGATGGGTGTCGGTGTGCACAACGTGTCCGATCAGTCTGTTGTGGTAGAAGCCGCAGTTGGCGGCTTCACCAGTGCGTTGTTTGAAGCCGTAGTGATCGTGTTGGTGGTCAGCTTCATCAGCCTCGGCTTGCGTGCTGGCTTGGTGGTGGCTTGCTCGATCCCGCTGGTATTGGCCATGGTGTTCGTGTTCATGGAGTACAGCGGAATCACCATGCAGCGGATTTCCCTCGGTGCGTTGATCATCGCGCTGGGCCTGCTGGTGGATGACGCAATGATCACGGTCGAGATGATGGTCTCGCGTCTGGAGCTGGGCGAGTCCAAGGAACAGGCTGCGACTTTTGCCTACACCTCGACCGCGTTCCCGATGCTCACCGGCACGCTGGTGACCGTCGCCGGTTTCGTCCCCATTGGTTTGAATGGCAGCTCGGCCGGCGAATACACCTTTACCCTGTTCGCGGTGATTGCCGTCGCGATGATGGTTTCGTGGGTGGTCGCGGTGCTGTTTGCGCCGGTCATCGGCGTGCACATCCTCAGTGCCAATGTGAAGCCTCACGCGGCGGAGCCCGGTCGACTGGGGCGGGCATTCAACGGCGGTCTGTTGTGGTGCATGCGCAACCGGTGGTGGGCGATCGGCATCACGGTGCTGCTGTTCGCGCTGTCGGTTGTAGGTATGCAATTTGTGCAGAACCAATTCTTTCCGGCCTCGGATCGCCCGGAAATCCTCGTGGATCTGAACCTGCCACAAAACGCCTCGATCGATGAAACCCGCAAGGCCGTGGACAAGCTCGAGGCGACGCTCAAGGGTGACCCGGATATCGTGCGCTGGAGTAGTTACGTCGGCCAGGGTGCAATTCGTTTTTATCTGCCCCTCGACCAGCAACTGCAGAACCCTTATTACGCGCAACTGGTGATCGTTGCCAAAGACTTCGAGACGCGCGCCGCCCTCAGCGATCGGCTGCGTGAACGTCTGCGCAATGATTTCGTGGGTATCGGCAGTTTCGTCCAGGCGCTGGAGTTAGGCCCGCCTGTGGGGCGGCCGATCCAGTACCGCGTCAGCGGCCCGGACATCGACCAGGTGCGCAAGCACGCCATCGATCTGGCCAGCCAGCTGGACAAGAACCCGCACATCGGCGAAATCATTTTCGACTGGAACGAGCCTGGCAAGGTGCTGCGCATCGATATCGCCCAGGACAAGGCTCGCCAGCTCGGCTTGTCTTCCGAAGACGTGGCGAACCTGATGAACAGCATCGTCACTGGCTCGACGGTGACGCAGGTCGACGACGATATCTACCTGATCAATGTGGTCGGCCGCGCCGTGGATGCTGAACGGGGCTCGCCGGAAACGCTGCAGAACCTGCAAATTCTCACGCCGGGCGGCACCTCGATTCCCCTGCTCGCGTTTGCCTCGGTGCGTTACGAACTGGAGCAGCCGCTTGTGTGGCGTCGCGACCGCAAACCGACAATCACCATCAAGACCGCAGTGATCGGTGATATTCAGCCAACCGATCTGGTGAAGCTGCTCAAACCGGACATCGACAAGTACGCCGCCGCATTGCCTGCGGGGTACAAGGTCGCCACGGGCGGTACGGTGGAGGAGAGTGCCAAGGCCCAGGGGCCGATCAACAAAGTCGTGCCGTTGATGATATTCCTGATGGCCACCTTTCTGATGATTCAGCTGCACAGCGTGCAGAAGATGTTCCTGGTAGCCAGCGTCGCGCCGCTGGGCTTGATCGGCGTGGTGTTGGCGCTGGTGCCGACCGGAACGCCAATGGGCTTTGTGGCGATACTCGGCATCCTGGCGCTGATCGGCATCATCATCCGCAACTCGGTGATCCTGGTAACCCAGATCGACACGTTCATCGCCGACGGTTCTTCACCATGGGATGCCGTGGTGGAAGCTACCGAACACCGGCGGCGCCCGATTTTGCTCACCGCCGCGGCGGCGAGCCTGGGCATGATCCCGATTGCCCGGGAAGTGTTCTGGGGACCGATGGCCTACGCAATGATCGGCGGGATCATCGTCGCTACCTTGCTGACGCTGCTGTTTTTGCCGGCACTGTATGTGGCCTGGTACAAGATTCGCGAGCCGAAGAAAGACGCCGCGCAGTGATCGTTCCCACGCTCTGCGGCATGACGCAGAGCGTCACTGGCTGCATTCCCACGCAGAGCGTGGGAACGATCAGTCGACGCGCCGCCAGACACTCGCCAGCCAGGGCTGCTGCTCGCGCGGCAGCCCCGCCGGCCGGTAGTAATGCTCCAGCTCGACAAAGCCCGCCTCGGTCAGCAGCTGTTGCCAGGCCGCAAGATCGTGATACGCCCCATACCGTGGCCCGTTCCAGCCTTCCTGATTTTCGCCACGAGGATTGGAACTGAACAACACCCCTCCCGGTTTCAACGTTCCCCACAACTGTTTCAACACCCGCGGCAGTTCCTGTCGCGGAACATGAAACAACACCGCGTTGGCAAAAATCCCGTCGAAACGCTCGGCCGGCAAGTCGAGCTTCAGGAAGTCCTGTTGCCAGACTTCGCAGCCACTGTCGTCACGGGCCATTTGCGCGAACCTTTCCGAACCGTCCAGTCCGACGGCCCGATGGCCCATGCGGGTAAACGTCTGCAAATCACGACCGGGACCGCAGCCAAAATCGAGAATGTCGAATGGCGCCGTGCCTTGAATGTGCCGTAACAGCGCATCGATGTTCTGGCTGACATCGTGATCGCGTGTCCCCTCACGAAAGTTCTCAGCGACCGAGTTGTAATGGCCCAGAGTGGTGGCGGTGATCTGCTTGAGGTCGTCGGGGGTTTGTTTCATGGTCGGCTGCGCAGGTAAAGGAGTTGTGCCGACTATAAGCGCTTTCGCGCTTCAAAAGATCGCAACCTACGGCAGCGCCTACATGGGTAACCGATATCGCGACTAAACGAACAGGGGTGGCGGCTGCACGCAGGTTAGTCGACCGGCCTCTAGGAATACCGGCGCACCCGAAGGTGCCCTGCGCACAGCCACCATAAAATTCAGGCAATAAAAAACACCTGAAAGAGGTGACGCTGTACGCCTAGAGGAACCGGGCGACTAAACCCGTTCACTGATGAGCAGTGACGAACCGAGACTAGCCAGCGAATTTGCCAGGCGCAAGCGAGCGAAATGATCTAGGAAATGACCTGCAAATGAAAGGAATCGGGACTTCGGAATTGCCGATTTCTCTGTGGGAAAACTTCCCTTCTGCGTCCAATAATCCCTCATGGCCAGGAAGCTGTTATGCAGGACAAACACGCTTTGTGGCGAGGGAGCTTGCTCCCGCTGGGCTGCGAAGAAGCCCCCCAGACCATTCAAAGAGGTGTATCAGAAACATGCGGGTGTCAGTTTTTGCGATTGCTGCGCAATCGAGCGGGAGCAAGCTCCCTCGCCACAAAAGCGCCTCCATCCCCCAG
>NZ_RCNW01000464.1:0-3125 GCF_004307605.1 Pseudomonas sp. Sample_24 | reverse complement strand
GGAATGGTCAGCGCATCCATGTTGGTCATGGTGCAGCCGTCGAACTGGCCGGCGGTGTACTGGTTGATGGATTCGACGTAGTCGTTGAGCTGCACCACATCGATCTTGATGCCGTACTTCTTCGCCCATTTATCGACGATGCCTTGGCTGCCGGCGTATTCCCAGGGCATCCAGCCGGCATAAATCGTCCAGCAAACGCTGAAGTGGTCTTTCTGGGCGGCCTGGGATTGGCTGCTGAGCAACGCTGCAAACGCGGCGGCGAGCAAGGCGGGGAAACGTAGTCGGGACATTTCGGAATCTCCAGTTGATAAGGGCGGGCAGGAGTCAACGCGGCACCGCGAACGGTGGCTTGTCTCCCGGGCTTTTGTCCCGCCGTGTAACCTCAACTGGAGGTCGCCAACTCTCGGACCAGTCACTCGCACTTGCGAGCCGGAACCCTAGTCAGCCATTTGCAAATTGTGGTGCCGCGAACCTGTGATGACTCCTGCACGCGATTGCTAAAGCGAGACCCGTGCCAAGTCCGTAGAAGGCCTCTAGCGTAGGGGCGTGCAACATCTTCGGTGAGTGCGCGAGGGGCGGGCTGCTTTGAGATGGTGCGTCGATGCACTGAGATGTGGCGCGGGCGGCCGCTGATCCGAAGGTCACTGCAATCCGGCACTCGGTGAGGGAATTTCAGTCAAAACAGGTGTCAGTCGGGCCTGCTCCGATTGTGGGTCTTTCAGGAGGCCGCCATGTTTCGTCGACTGTTGCTCGGTGCAATTCTGGGGCTCGGGTTGACCGGTTGTTATTACTACACCGGCTCCTACGACGTGTACTCCTCGCCTTATTACTACCCTGATTATTCACCTTATTCCTACTATTACGGCCCACGCTATTACTACGGCGGACCGCGCTTCTATGGTGGCTACCGCTATTACTACTGGGGCGGGCACGGGCCTCGGCATTACGGCGGTGGATATCGCCATGGTCACCACTAATCAGCGCGTGAATGGATGAAAAACCTTTCATCGGGCAGATGTTTCAACTTGTTGCTGGGACGCACCGGATTCGGAATTCGATGTCTGATCTTTCGACAGTCGCCGAATCATTGACTGTCGCCCGCCAGCGTCGCTGGTGCGGCTCACTCGCGGTCCAGGAGGCCGCTATGCACTGTCTAAAAATGCTGCGTCGAGTGCTTTTGATTGCTGTGTCGGGCTTATCCCTGGGGGCATGCGTGCCTTATTCCGATGGAGGCGTCAGCTACTACAGTTCCGAGGTGTATACCTCGCCAGCGCCGGGCTACTACGCCGGGGGCGATCGTTACTATTCCAATGGCGGTTATTACTCGCCACCCGCCCGTTACTACGCGCCTCCTGCGCGATATTACAAACCAACGCCGCGCTATTACTCGCAGCCGCGGATCTACCAACCCGCACCGCGCTACTACCAGACGGCGCCGCGCCACTATCAGTCGCGCCCCGACTACCGGGCGCATCAGAGTCATGGCTGGGATGGCCGCAACCGTGGTGGTTGGGACGGTCGTGACCGTGGTGGCTGGGACAGCAATAACCGGGGCCATGGCGGGCGTAACGACAACTATCGCGGTCGAGGTGACCATAACGGGCGCGGTGATCGGGACGGCCGGGGCAATCACCGCTGATCATTGCGTCTAATGAGAAAATCTGTGGGAGCAAGTTCGCTCCCACAGTTCGTTCAGAACTGGGAAAGATCCGCCAACGGATGCCGCCCCTCCCAAGCCTTGTGGAAGTGCGCTTCCACCACCGTTTCAGGCACGTTATTGATGTCCGGCCAGTGCCAGTGCGGTTTCTGGTCCTTGTCGATCAACCGCGCGCGTACGCCCTCGCTGAACTCCGGATGCCGGCAGCAGTTGAGGCTTAGCGTGTATTCCATCTGAAAGACTTCGGCCAGTGACAGATGTCGGGCGCGGGCGATCTGTTCCCAGACCAGGTGAGCGGTCAGAGGTGAGCCTTCGCTCATGGTCCGGGCGGCGCGACAGAGCAACGGATCGGCGTCATCACGCAATGGGCTGATCGCCTTCCATGCGCAGCGCACATCACTGACATCCAATAATTCATCGATGCGCTGGCGCCGCGGCAGCCACTGAGGCTCGGGCATTTGCGCAACGGCTTCCTGCTGCAAGGCCTTGAGCAGACTGTTGAGTTGCATCGGCGTCTGTTCCTGCCAGTTCAATTGCAGCAGACCTTCGATCAAATCTGTCTGCTGTTCATCGAGCAGGAAGCGATCGGCCAGGTCCAGATCAATCGCATCGCGCGCATTCATGTGGGCGCCGGTCAGGCCGAGAAACAATCCGAGCTTGCCCGGCAGGCGCGACAGGAACCAACTGGCGCCTACGTCGGGGTACAGGCCGATGGTGATTTCAGGCATGGCCAGTCGACTGCTCGGCGTGACAATACGAATGCTCGCGCCCTGCAGCAGGCCCATGCCGCCGCCGAGCACATAACCATGGCCCCAACAGATCAACGGTTTTGGGTAGGTGTGCAGGCTGAAGTCCAGGCGATATTCCGCTGAGAAGAAGTTCGCGGCCAGAGGCGGCACTTCGCCCGGATGGGCCCGGCAGGCATCTACCAGGCTGCGTACCTCGCCGCCGGCGCAAAAGGCTTTGGCACCGTTGCCACGCAGCAGCACGCAAACGATTTGTGGCTCTTTGGCCCAGGCATCCAGTCGGTCGCGCAAGGCGTTGATCATGGGCAAGGACAGTGCGTTCAGCGACTTTTCGGCATCCAGTGTCGCAACGCCGATGCGGGCGCCGTCAGTGCCAGTGAGTTCTTCGAAGTGCAGATTCATCGTGACCTCGATCGGGAATTTGAGGGTTAAGTATGATCGCTGTGTAGGAAAGTGCCGGATCTGTGTCAGATCAATTGACAAGCGAGGTGTGCTTTCCTAGGGTTCGCCCCATTGTTTTTGCCGGATGTAACCATGACTGCTGACGACCGTATCAAACTCGAACCGAGCTGGAAGGAGGCCTTGCGTGCCGAATTCGACCAGCCCTACATGACGGAGTTGCGAAACTTTCTGCAACAGGAGCGGGCGGCCGGCAAGGAGATCTATCCACCGGGTCCGATGATTTTCAACGCACTCAATTCCACGCCGCTGGACAAGGTCAA
>NZ_RCNW01000176.1:0-24774 GCF_004307605.1 Pseudomonas sp. Sample_24 | reverse complement strand
TTCTCGCGGCGGCAGCCGGATTTCTGGTGACCGGTGTGCTGGCGGATCGTCTGTTCCTCGCTTGGCAAGCCAGTCAGCAGAACGATAACTGGCGCCAATTGGTGGCTGACTACATGGTCCTGTACATTCCGCAAACCCTCGACCATTTGCCCAACGATGAAGCCACCCAGCGCACGCAATTGCGCACGATCGAGGCCAGCCTGGACCTGAGCATTGCGCCGGCGCAACTGGCCTTGCCTCGCGCCGAACTCAAGCGCGCGCAAATTCTTGAATACGATGGCGTGCCTATCGCCCAGATCACCTACCTCGATCCGCTCCACGGCCCGTTGGCGCTATGCATCACCCGCTCCAACAGCGGCAGCCGGCCTATCGCCCGGGAGCGTCGACATGGCATGAACATTGTCTATTGGGCGGATATGCAACACGCGTGGATGCTGATCGGGCGTAATTCCATGACCGACCTGGAAGGCATGGCCAAATCACTGCGCGGCCGGATCAGCACATGATACTTCTTGGCACTTGATCATAAGCTGCCCTGGAGATCATGTCGCGAGCGAGCCAACACTGGTATTTCTGACAGTAGACTACGATCAACAATCCTCCGAAGCTAAGAGCACCTATCTTGAGCGTTCAATGGAGCTCGATCGATGTCTACTTTCTCTAGTAACACCACATTGTGTCGCTACCATCACGACGCTCTCGACCGCCTGGTCGGCAGTGCGCTTCCAACTTCAGACAGCCTCCAACGCTTTTACTGCAAGACTCGCTTGACCACCGAAATTAAGTGATCTGTGCGGCACAGCCTGTTACAGCACGATGACCAGCCATTGGCGCAACAGCAGCACCGGGACGGCAGGACGACTGCAACCTTGCTGGCAACCGATCGGCAACGTTCAGTTTGCAACGTGCTTGATGCCACGCAAAACAAGCCCATTGTCTATACCGCCTACGGTCATCGCTCCAGTGAAAACGGCGTGCTCAGTTTGCTGGGGTTTAACGGCGAACGGCCAGACCCGTTGACCGGGCACTATCATCTGGGTAATGGATACCGCCAGTTCAACCCGGTATTGATGCGCTTTAACAGCCCGGACAACTTGAGCCCTTTCGAAAAAGGCGGGTTGAATCCGTATGTGTATTGCGTGGGAGATCCGGTCAATCGCAGCGATCCGACCGGGCACTTTTCCGGCTTGCTGTTGGCAGGAATTATTGGCCTCGTTGTTGGAACGGCTAGTGCTGCGGCAGCAGAGATTGTAGAAGACGATACACTGGCGTATGCACTTGATGGGCTTGCAGTTGTTTCCGCCAGCTTTGCGGCCTTTGCTTTCGGAGGCTATGCGTTTAAGGGTCGCGGGCTTAAGGGTCGTGGGCTGAGGGGTTCCAGAGGTGCTCCTGCACGTGCCCAGACTGGAGACTTTGAAATGCGTTCACTTACATCCAACGCAAATCCCGCGAGGCAACCGGCGTCACCACCGCGTTCATCGCCTTCCAGTAGCCCCAACCAAGGAAGCTTTTCGCGGCCGCAGACATCAGGGTCTGTTAGCCCGAAAATAGAGTTCGGTCGACGCGATAACATCCTGCGGATCCCTAGAGTTCGTAGTCCTCAGAATCCTGAAATAACAAACATACGTACGAGTTAACACCGAAATCAATCCAGCGTCGGCAACCACAACCGAAACCTCGCCCCCCCAAGCGGCGAGGTTTCAACCGTCAACGTGCCACCCTGCGCCTCCAGCGCCCTGCGACTGATCGCCAGCCCCAGACCAAACCCGCCCGTAGCCCGATCACGACTGCGATCCAACCGATAGAACGGTTCGAAGATTCGTTCGCGCTCGTCGTCCGGAATACCGATGCCGTCATCATCCACCCAGATTTCACAGCCTTTGGGACACACCTGCACGCCGACCTGGATGCGTTTTTCGCAGTAGCGCATGGCGTTGCGCAACAGGTTCTGCAGTGCGCGGGCGGTCAGCCGCGGGTCGAGGGTGAAGCGTTCGAGCTGACCATGCAGCAGTACGTCGATGACGATGTCTGGCGATTGTTCGTCATCGACACTGCCCAAAATGCTGTCGATGAATTCATCCAGCGACACCTCGACCTGCTCCGGTATCCGTGCCGGATTTTGCAGGCGACTGTAGGACAACAGCTCCAGCACCAACTCATCAAGTTCGCGGATGTGGTCGACCAAGCCTTGCAGGCGTTCACGGCTGGCGGCTGGCAGGTCATCGGACAGCGCCAACGCCAGGCCGAAGTCCAGGCGTGTCAGCGGCGTGCGCAATTCATGGGAGACCGCATTGAGCAGGTCACGCTGCTGGTTCAACAGGTTTTCGATGTCGCCGGCCATGGTGTCGAACACATTGGCCAGGCTGCCGATGTTGGAACTCGGGGCAATCTGCGTGCGCTCGCTCAGATGGCCCTTGCCGAAACGTTCAGCGGCGCTTTTCAGGCGTTCCAGATCACGCCAGTGCGGGCGCAACCACAGCAACAGGCACGCCAGCATGGTCGCGCCGATCAGCACGTTGATGCTCCAGTACAACAGGCTGACATCCATCGGATCCGGCGGCACCACCATGTGCACCACGGTGCGTTCATTCAGCGGCGCCACCGCCAGGGTACGCCAGCCCCAATCGCCCACGCGCACCACGTTCTCACCACGCTGCAAACGTTGCTGCTCATCGACGGATAATCCAGGGTCATCAATGCTGCTGAGCACAATGTGCAACGGTTTGAACTCACCGTCCATTTCCGCTGCCAGCGCGGGCCACTGCTCGGTCGGCACGGCTTTGAATTGTTTGACGATGAGGGTTTGCAAGCCTCGGGAGTAATCGAGGTTGTAAGTGATGAATCGCTCGTGGAAAACCTTGATCACCAGGTCCGGCACCAGGTAAATCGCCGCGCTGAACGAGACGATGGTCACCAGGTACAGACGAAAGAGGATTCTGAACATGGCCTCAGCATTCCCACTCGGAACGGCTGAACAGGTAACCCTTGCCCCACACGGTCTTGATCTTGCGCGCCTCGCCGGCGTGGTCGTCGAACTTGCGCCGCAGCTTGGAGATCGCCACGTCCACCGAGCGGTCGGTGCCGTTGAATTCGATGCCGCGCAAGCGTTGCAGGATCTGGTCACGGCTCAGCACTTCACCGGCATGCCGGGCCAGCACCACCAGCAGGTTGTACTCGCCGCTGGACATTTCCACCGACTGACCGCGCCAGGTCACGGTGCGCTCGGACAGGTCGATGCACAAATTGCCGATGAGGATCCGGTCGTTGGCGGTTTGCGGCTCGCTGAGGCTGCTGCGCCGCAGCAACGTGCGCACCCGTGCCAGCAGAACCCGCGGTTCGCACGGCTTGGTGACGTAATCGTCAGCGCCCATTTCCAGCCCCAGCACCTGATCGTGGCTGTCGTCGCGGGCGGTGAGCATCAGAATCGGCAGCGCCGCCGAATCGGCACGCAACAAGCGGCAGACTTGCAGGCCATCGAGGCCTGGCAGCATCAGATCGAGGATCACCAGGTCCGGCGGATTGAGCCGCGCCCGCTCGCGCACATGATCACCGCGGCCGATCACGCTGACGGAGTAACCGTTGCGCTCCAGATAGCTGGCAATCAGTTCGGCGAGGGCGGTGTCGTCTTCGACCAGGAGGATGTTGGGCATGGGGTGTTTCCAGAAGTGCAGTGGCGCCAGTCAGGACCTGATCGCTGGCAAGCCAGCTCCCACAGGGTCTGATGTGAACACAAATTGTGTGTGCAGCCTCAACCACTGTGGGAGCTGGCTTGCCAGCGATAGCGGCCTGACAGGCGCAAAAAGATTCAAGGCTTGAAGGATATACGCCCACACACACTCCTGAGTAAAACCCTTACACAATTTCACACAGCGCCTACAAAGCTTCACCGCTACCCTCGCCGACGCCCAGTAGGATGCTGGGGGTCATTATTGGGGTAATTCATGTCAAAGAAACTGCTTGCCAGGCTGAGCCTTTTGGCCCTGGCGTTGACGTTGAGCGCGTGCGACAAGTCCTCGATCGCCGAGGAACAGCCACCCTTGGCCAGCGTTCGCATCGAAACCATCGAAGCCCGACCGCTGTCGATCAGCAGCGAATTGAGCGGGCGTATTGCCGCGCCGCGCATTGCTGAAGTGCGTGCCCGAGTGGCTGGCGTGGTCCTGCAACGCACCTTCCGCGAAGGCAGCGACGTGAAAAAAGGCGACGTGCTGTTCCGCATCGACCCGGCACCGTTCAAAGCTGACCTCGATAGCGCCGAAGCCGCGCTGCGCAAAGCCGAAGCCAATGCGTTCCAGGCGAAACTGCAGGAACAGCGCTACGCCCAGTTGATCGACGACAAGGCCATCAGCGGTCAGGATTACGACAATGCGCGGGCCAACGCACGGCAGACCGCCGCCGATGTCGCCGCCAGCAAAGCTGCTGTTGAACGTGCCAGGCTGAACCTCGGTTACGCCACCGTCACCGCACCGATTTCCGGACGCATCGGCCGTGCGCTGGTCACAGAGGGCGCGCTGGTCGGGCAGAACGAAACCACGCCGCTGGCATTGATTCAGCAACTCAATCCGATTCACGCCGACCTGACCCAATCGACCCGTGAACTCAATGACCTGCGCCGCGCATTCCGCTCCGGCCAGCTTGAAGAAGTCGGTCAAGGACAGGCCAAAGCCACGCTGATTCAGGACGACGGTAGCCTCTATCCGTTGCCGGGCAAATTGCTGTTCAGCGATATCACGGTCGACCCGGGTACCGGCCAGATCATTCTGCGCAGCGAATTCCCCAACCCCGACCTTGACCTGTTGCCCGGCAGTTTCGTGCGCGTGCGCCTGGAGCAAGCGGTCAATCAACAAGGCATCAGCGTGCCGCAGCGGGCGATCCAGCGCGACAGCGCCGGTATCGCGCAAGTGCTGCTGCTCGACGCTGAACAGCGCATCAGCCAGCAACCAGTGGAATTGGGCCAGGTGCAGAACGACCGCTGGGTCGTCACCCACGGCCTCAAACCGGGCGACCGCATCGTCGCCGAAGGCCTGCAACATGCCCGCCCCGGCGAGAAAGTGCAGATCGACGACTCCCCTCTTCCACTTGCCCAGGTTTCTGGCCAGTAAGCAGGACGCTTGTATATGCCGCAGTTTTTTATCGACCGCCCGGTGTTTGCCTGGGTGGTCGCCCTGTTCATCCTGCTGGCCGGTGCCCTGGCCATCCCGCAGTTGCCGGTGGCGCAGTACCCCGATGTCGCGCCGCCGCAAATCGAAATCTACGCGGTGTACCCGGGCGCTTCAGCGCAGACCGTGGACGAAAGCGTGGTCAGCCTGATCGAGGAAGAACTCAACGGTGCTGATCACCTGCTGTATTTCGAATCGCAAAGCAGCCTCGGCAGCGCCACGATCAAGGCGACGTTCCAGCCCGGCACCGACCCGGAAATGGCCCAGGTGGATGTGCAAAATCGCCTGAAAGCCGTGGAGTCGCGTCTGCCGCAAGCGGTGAACCAGCAGGGTTTGCAGGTAGAAAAAGTCTCCGCCGGTTTCCTGTTGTTGATCACCCTCACCTCCAGCGACGGCAAGCTCGACGACGTGGCGCTCAGCGATTATCTGGCGCGCAACGTGATGAACGAGATCAAGCGCCTGGACGGCGTCGGCAAGGCGCAGCTGTATGGCGCCGAACGAGCGATGCGCATCTGGATCGACCCGCAGAAGCTGATCGGTTTCAACCTCACCCCGGCCGATGTCAACGCGGCCATCGTCGCGCAGAACGCCCAGGTCTCGGCCGGCAGCATCGGTGATTTGCCGAGCCGCAGCAGCCAGGAAATCACCGCGACCATTCTGGTCAAAGGCCAGTTATCGACGCCGGAAGAATTCGCCGACATCGTGCTCAAGGCCAATCCCGATGGCTCGACGGTGCGCATCGGTGATGTCGCGCGGGTCGAGATCGGCAGCCAGGAATACCAGTTTTCCACGCGCCTGAACGGCAAGCCGTCGACCGCCGTCGGCGTGCAACTCTCGCCCGGGGCCAATGCCCTGAACACCGCGACACTGGTGCGGGCGAAGATGGACGAGCTGTCGCGCTACTTCCCGGCGAACGTCGAATACAAGATTCCCTACGACACCTCGCCGTTCGTCAAAGTCTCCATCACCAAAGTGGTCTACACCCTCGGCGAGGCGATGTTGCTGGTGTTCGCCGTGATGTTTCTGTTCCTGCAAAACATCCGCTACACGCTGATCCCGACGCTGGTGGTGCCGGTGGCGCTGATGGGCACCTTTGCGACCATGCTCGCCCTGGGTTTCTCGATCAACGTGCTGACCATGTTTGGCATGGTGCTGGCCATCGGTATCCTGGTCGACGACGCGATTGTGGTGGTGGAGAACGTCGAGCGAATCATGGCCAACGAAGGCCTGTCGCCCAAGGACGCCACGCGCAAAGCCATGAAGCAGATCACCGGGGCGATCATCGGCATCACCCTGGTGCTGGTCGCGGTGTTTATTCCGATGGCATTCATGCAGGGCTCGGTCGGGGTGATCTACCGGCAGTTTTCGCTGTCGATGGCCACCTCGATCCTGTTCTCGGCGTTCCTCGCCCTGACCCTGACCCCGGCGCTGTGCGCGACCCTGCTCAAACCGATCGCCAAGGGTGAGCATCATGAAAAAAGCGGATTCTTTGGCTGGTTCAACCGTCGTTTCGAGCAACTGACCGACCGCTATCAGGGCTGGGTCGCCTATGCCCTCAAACGCACCGGTCGCTATCTGCTGATCTACGGCGTGCTGCTGGTCGGTCTGGGGCTGTGCTTCGCGCGCCTGCCCTCTTCGTTTTTGCCGGTGGAAGATCAGGGCTACACCATTACCGACATTCAGTTGCCACCCGGCGCCACCAAGAACCGTACCGTGCAGGTGGCCGAACAGATCGAAGCGCATAACGCCGGTGAGCCGGGTATCGGCGACAGCGTGGTGATTCTCGGTTTCAGCTTCTCCGGTAGCGGGCAGAACGCGGCGCTGGCGTTCTCGACACTCATTGATTGGTCGCAACGTGGCAGCGATGACTCGGCAAGCTCGATTGCCGATCGCGCCAACATCGCCCTGAGCCAGATCAAGGACGCCATGGCCTTCTCAGTGCTGCCGCCACCGGTGGATGGCCTCGGCACCTCCAGCGGTTTCGAATTCCGCTTGCAGGATCGCGGCGGCCTCGGCCACGCCACGTTGATGCGGGCCCGCAGCGAGTTGCTGGCGGCCGCCGAAAAGAGCCCGATCCTGATGAACGTGCGCGAAAGCGCCCTGGCCGAAGCGCCGCAGGTGCAATTGATCGTCGACCGCAAACAGGCCAATGCCTTGGGCGTGTCCTTTGCCGACATCGGCAGCGTGCTGTCCACTGCCGTCGGTTCGACCTACATCAACGATTTCCCCAATCAAGGGCGGATGCAACGCGTTGTGGTGCAGGCCGAGGGCGACCAACGCAGTCAGGTTGACGACCTGTTGAAGATCCACGTGCGTAACAACAGCGGAAAAATGGTACCCCTCTCGGCTTTCGTCCAGGCCAAATGGATTCAAGGCCCGGCGCAATTGACCCGCTACAACGGTTACCCGGCAGTGGCCATTTCCGGTGAACCGACACCCGGCCACAGCACCGGCGAAGCCATGGCCGAGATCGAACGGCTGGTGGCATTGGGGCCTGTGGGACTGGGTCAGGAATGGACCGGGCTGTCATTGCAGGAACGCCTTTCCGGCAGTCAGGCACCGATCCTGCTCGGGTTGTCGCTGCTGATCGTGTTCCTGTGCCTGGCGGCGCTGTATGAGAGCTGGTCGATTCCGACGTCGGTGCTGCTGGTGGTGCCGCTGGGTGTGCTCGGCGCCGTGCTGGCGGTAACCCTGCGCGGGATGCCCAACGATGTGTTCTTCAAGGTCGGGTTGATCACCATCATTGGCCTGTCGGCGAAGAACGCGATCCTGATCATCGAGTTCGCCAAGAGCCTGTACGACGAAGGCCACGACCTGCTCGACGCCACCTTGCAAGCGGCACGCCTGCGGTTGCGGCCCATCGTGATGACATCGCTGGCATTCATCCTCGGCGTGGTGCCCCTGGCGATCGCCACCGGCGCCAGCTCGGCGAGCCAGCAAGCCATCGGCACCGGGGTTATCGGCGGGATGATCAGCGCGACGTTGGCGGTGCTGTTTGTGCCAGTGTTTTTTGTGGTGGTGATGAAACTGGTGCGTAAACGCCACAAATAAACCTGACCCAACACAAATCCCTGTGGGAGCGGGCTTGCCCGCGATGAAGCCATCACATTCAACATCTATGTTGACTGTAACTCCGCTATCGCGGGCAAGCCCGCTCCCACAGGGATCTCATCGTCTTCGGATTGTGGTCATAACAGACTGCGCTGGGCTAAGGTGTCTGCAATGCCTTGACTCATCGAGCCTCCATGCCCTTCCTCACCCACACGCACCCACGCCTGTCCGCCGCCGCCACCTTTGGTGTCGCGGCCGGGGTCCTTGTTCCGGCCGATTCAATCATCAGCAAAATCCTCATTGGCTGGAACGTCGGGGTCTGGACTTACCTGATTCTGATGTTCTGGCTTGCCGCGCGCTCCAAGGCGGCTGACGTCAAACGCATTGCCGACATCGAAGACGAAAATGCCGGGCTGGTGCTGTTCGTGGTGTGCATTGCAGCGATTGCCAGCCTGGCGACCATTGCCGTCGAACTGGCCGGCAGCAGGGACCTGGAAACCACCCGCAAACTGCTGCATTACGGCTTCACCGCACTGACAGTAATCGGTTCGTGGCTATTGATCGGGGTGATTTTCAGCGTGCATTACGCGCGGCTGTTTTACACCTGGGAAGGCAAGGAGCCAGCACTGCGCTTTGCCGAAGGGCTGACAACGCCCAACTACTGGGACTTTCTGTACTTCTCGTTCACCATCGGCGTGGCGGTGCAGACATCGGATGTTGGCGTGGCGACCCGGGATCTGCGCAAGATCGTACTGGCGCAGTCGTTGATCGGTTTTCTGTTCAATACCTCGATTCTCGGGTTCTCTATCAATATTGCGGCAGGGCTATTCAATTGATCCCTGCACAAACGTTCTAGTCATGGTCTCCCTCAAAGACGTTAAATGAGCTGTGATTTCCGCCTCGCAGGTGCCGCATGACTTCTCACAACTGGCTCGATCTGGCCCAGGACGCCGACACCGGCATCGAGACCCTGCGCGCGCATTTCGAGGGGCATGCCTATGATCCGCACTGGCATGACAGTTATCTGGTGGGCGTTACCGAACAAGGGGTACAGCAGTTCAATTGTCGGCGTGCCAGGCATCAGAGCACGCCGGGCAAGGTGTTTTTGCTGGAACCAGGCGATATTCACGACGGCGATGCGCCGACCGCCGACGGTTTTACCTATCGCATGTTGTACCTCGACCCGCAGTGGTTGCAGCGCGAACTCGGTGCCGTGTTCAACGATGCCCCGGACAACAGCGAGTTGAGTTTCGCCACCACCCTGGCCAATGATTCGCGCCTGGCCCAGGCCACCAGTCTTGCCTTTGAGACACTGCACGGTGGTGAACTGAAGATCGTCCGCCAGACCGCTCTCGATCGCTTGCTCGAACGCCTGACCTGCCACCTGCATTGGCGCACTCGCTATGGCGAAGATCCGCGCTTGCCCCTGGTTGCGCAAAAGGCTCGGGAATACTTGCACGCCAACGCACAAACGGACGTCGGCCTCGACCAACTGGCCGCCGCCACCGGGGTCGACCGCTTTCGCCTGACCCGCGCCTTCAAGGCTGCCTACGGCATCGCGCCCCACGCGTACCTGGTGCAATTGCGCCTGGCCACGGCGCGTCGAATGCTCGCCCGAGGCGCACAACCGGCCACGGTGGCAATGACGTTGGGTTTTGCCGACCAGAGTCACCTGGGCCGCTGGTTCGTGCGCGCCTACGGTCTGACGCCGGCGCTGTACCGCAAGCGCTGCTCAAATCTTCCAGACAGATAAACGCCTGGTTGTTGAAGATCACGTTCACTGATCTTCACCGGAGCTAGCCTGCGATGCTGTCCTCTTTTCCGACGTTTCTTCCGTTTTTGCTGTTTGCCTTCGTGGCTTCGATCACCCCGGGCCCGACCAACATTCTGGTGCTGAGCAACAGCGCCCGATTCGGCTTGTCCGCCGCTGTTCCGATCATTCTTGGCGCCTGTGCCAGCGCCGCGCTGCTGGTGTTGCTGGTGGGCACGGGCGCCGGGACTACGCTGAGCCAATGGCCGCTGTTGCAAACGCTCATGCAATGGGCCGGCGTGGCGTGGCTGAGTTATCTGGCCTGGCAAATCTTCCGCGCCCCTGCCGTGTCAATTGCCTGCGAGAATGCCGAAAAGCGCCTGGGCCTGCTGGGCGCGGCGAGCCTGCAATGGATCAACCCGAAAACCTGGATGATGGCCCTGGCGGTGGTCAGTGTGTTTGCCGGCACCGGTGAAAACCGCTTGGCGCGTGTTCTGACTCTGTCGCTGGCGTTTTTTTTGATATCGCTGCCGTGTCTCGGCGCTTGGGCTTTGCTTGGCGCCGGTTCCGCACGCTGGTTGCGCTCACCTCCTGCCATGCAACGCTTCAACCGCTGCATGGGCCTGTTGCTGCTGGGTTCAGCCTGGCTGAGCCTGCTGAGCTGAGCGCCATCGGTCGGCTTTTGTCGGACTGTGATTCATCGAACACTTGACGACAGATTCAATTTTGGTGTCTTCTGAAACCGGTTTCAGCGCTATGCGCTCAGCCTTATAAATCCAATAAGAAGGTTTCAGACCGTGAACGATTTCTCCGCCGCCCAGCGCAGCCGCGTGACCATGCTCGACGTGGCCGAACACGCCAAGGTCTCCAAGGCCAGCGTTTCGCGGTTCATCGGCGAAGACCGCGCCCTGCTTTCCGACGCCATTGCCCGGCGCATCGAACAGTCGATTGCCGAACTGGGCTATCGGCCGAACCAGATGGCCCGCGGCCTCAAACGTGGGCGCACCCGTCTTATCGGCATGCTGGTGGCCGATATTCGCAACCCTTATTCAATCGCCGTGATGCATGGGGTAGAAACCGCCTGCCGAAAGCACGGCTACAGCCTGGTGGTGTGCAACACCGACCGCGACGACGAGCAGGAACGCCAGCACCTGGCCCTGCTGCGCTCGTACAACATCGAAGGTCTGATCGTGAACACCCTCGGCCATCACCGCGACGAACTGCATGAACTGCACCGGGAAATGCCCATGGTGCTGGTGGATCGCAAAGTCGAAAACCTGGACAGCGACATCGTCGGCCTGGATAACTCGGCGGCCGTCGAAATGGCCCTCACACACCTTGAAGAACGCGGCTACCGCGATGTGTTGATGGTGACTGAACCGTTTGACGGCACCAGTTCGCGGATTGAGCGGGTCAGCAGTTTCAAGGCGCAAATCGCCCTGCGCCCGGCCCTTCAAGGCAGCATTATCGAAACCGGCAGCGAACTGACCGAACAGCTCAAAACCTTCCTCGGCACAACCGGCCCCGGCCCGAAAGCGCTGTTTTGCGCGAACGGTATTGCGGCGTTGGCCAGTACCCATGCGCTGCGCGAGTTGCAGTGTGATCTGTTTAACGACGTCGGCCTGATTGCGCTGGATGATCTGGATTGGTACCCGTTGGTGGGTAGTGGGATTACGGCCCTCGCGCAGCCGACCACCGAGATTGGCGCCAGCGCGTTTGAGTGTTTGCACAAGCGCTTGCGTGGGGATGACGGGGCGGTGCGGACCCTGGATTTTTCGGCGCGGTTGATTGTGCGGGGGTCGACCCGCTGGATTTCTCGGTGATTGTTCGGGCCTGCTCGCGAAGAGGCCCGAAAGAACAACACCTATTTTTTTGAACAAAAATGAAACCGGTTTCAGAGGTAGAAAAACAATGAACAAACCCGCCGTTTCCATCAGTCTTTCCAGCTACGGCGCCGATCTGGTGCGCCAGCGCGGCCAAGGCAGTTTCATCGCCGTACTGGCCGCCGCCGGGGCCGCGCGCATCGAATGGCGTGAAGAGCTGCTGACCTTTGAGAACCCCGCACACCTGGCCGACGCGACTCGGGCCGAGGGCCTGGAAAGCGTCTATTCCTCGCCCATGGAATTGTGGCTGGCCGGCCAATCCAAGCCCAATCCGCAACTGATCACCGCGTTGCAACGTGCCCAGGCGTTTGGCGCCAAATGGCTGAAAGTGTCGCTGGGTTATTTCACCGACAACAGCGATTTGCACAGCCTTGCCCGGACACTCGGCGAACATCCGGTGCAATTGCTGGTGGAAAACGACCAGACCTTGCACGGTGGCCGCATCGAACCGTTCCAGCGTTTCTTCAATGAAGTCGAGCAACACAAACTGCCGATCAAAATGACCTTCGATATCGGCAACTGGCAGTGGCAGGACCAGTCCGCCACCAACGCGGCCCGGTTGCTCGGTCGTCACGTCGGTTATGTGCATTGCAAAGCCGTCATGCGCCGCGCCGACGGCAAACTGGTCGCCATCCCCCCCGCCGCCAGCGACCTGCAACAGTGGGAACAGTTGCTGCGGCACATGGCCCACGGCGTCATGCGCGCTGTCGAATACCCGCTGCAAGGCGAGGACCTGGTGCAACTGACCGCCGAACACGTCAGCGCCCTCGCCCACCTCGGCCAATCGTCGCTGGAGATCGCCCATGTCTGAGATCGATATCCTCTCGTTCGGCGAAACCATGGCGATGTTCGTCGCCGAGCAAACCGGCGACCTGGCCAGCGTCAACGCTTTCCATAAACGCATTGCCGGGGCGGACAGCAATGTCGCCATCGGCCTGTCGCGCCTGGGTTTCAACGTGGCATGGCTGAGCCGGGTCGGCGCCGATTCACTGGGCCGCTTCGTGATCGACACGCTGGAGAAAGAAGGGCTGGATTGCCGTCACGTCGACATCGACCCCGCGCACCCCACCGGTTTCCAGCTCAAGTCGCGCACCGACGATGGCAGTGATCCTGTGGTCGAGTACTTTCGCCGTGGCTCGGCGGCCAGTCACCTGTCGCCGCACTCGATCGTTCCCGACTTGCTCGAGGCACGGCATCTGCACGCCACCGGCATTCCTCCGGCGCTGTCGGAAACGGCGCGGCAGATGTCGTTCGAGCTGATGACCCGCATGCGCGAAGCCGGGCGCAGCGTGTCGTTCGACCCCAATCTGCGCCCGAGCCTGTGGGCCAGCGAGCAGCAGATGATCACCGAGATCAACCGCCTCGCCACCCTCGCCCATTGGGTGCTGCCGGGACTGAGCGAAGGTCGCCTGCTCACAGGGTTCGAAGACCCGGCCGACATCGCCGCCTTCTACCTTGATCAGGGGGTCGAAGCCGTCGCGATCAAACTGGGACCGCATGGCGCCTATTACCGCACGCATCTTGATCAAGGTTTCGTTGCCGGTATGCCGGTGCAAACCGTGGTCGACACGGTCGGTGCCGGCGACGGATTCGCCGTCGGCATGATCAGCGCGCTCCTGGAAAACCACAGCTTTGCCGACGCCGTGCAACGGGCCAACTGGATTGGCAGCCGCGCGGTGCAGAGTCGGGGGGATATGGAAGGGTTACCCACCAGAGCCGAGATGGATATTGCTCGTTCCCACGCTCCTGCGTGGGAACGCAGCCTCTGACGCTCTGCGTCACGGGGACGCGGAGCGTCCCTTGAGGCATTCCCACGCCGAGCGTGGGAACGATCACCGTTACCTGCTGCGACAAAAACAACAAGCTCAGGAGCACCACCCATGAAAACCGCAACGCTCGCCACCCGCCGCTGGTGGTACATCATGCCCATCGTGTTCATCACCTACAGCCTGGCGTATCTGGACCGCGCCAACTACGGTTTCGCCGCCGCCTCCGGGATGGCCGCCGACTTGATGATCACACCGGGCCTGTCGTCGATGCTCGGCGCGCTGTTCTTCCTTGGCTACTTTTTCTTCCAGGTGCCGGGGGCGATCTACGCGCAGAAACACAGCGTGAAGAAACTGATTTTCGTCAGCCTGATCCTCTGGGGCAGCCTCGCGACGTTGACCGGCATTGTCTCCAACGCTTACTGGCTGATCGTCATCCGCTTCATGCTCGGCGTGGTCGAAGCCGCGGTGATGCCGGCGATGCTGATCTACCTGTGCCACTGGTTCACCCGCGCCGAACGCTCGCGGGCCAACACCTTCCTGATCCTCGGCAACCCGGTGACCATGCTGTGGATGTCAGTGGTCTCGGGTTATCTGGTGCAGCATTACAGCTGGCGCTGGATGTTCATCATCGAAGGCCTGCCGGCGGTGCTCTGGGCCTTCATCTGGTGGCGTCTGGCCGATGATCGTCCGTCCCAGGCCAAGTGGCTCAATGATCAGGAAAAGCACGATCTGGAAAGCGCACTGGCAGCCGAACAGGTCGGCATCAAGGCCGTGAAGAACTATGCCGAAGCATTTCGTTCGCCGAAAGTGATCCTCCTGGCGCTGCAGTTTTTCTGCTGGAGCATCGGTGTCTACGGTTTCGTCTTGTGGCTGCCGTCGATCCTCAAGGCCGGCGCGCAAATGGACATGGTCGAGGCCGGCTGGCTGTCAGCGTTGCCCTATCTGGCGGCGGTGATCGGCATGCTGCTGGTGTCCTGGGGGTCGGACAAACTGCAAAAACGCAAACGCTTCGTCTGGCCACCGCTGCTGATCGCCTCGATTGCCTTTTACGGTTCCTACGCGCTGGGTGCCGAACATTTCTGGTGGTCGTACACCCTGCTGGTGATTGCCGGGGCCTGTATGTACGCGCCGTACGGTCCTTTCTTCGCGATCATCCCGGAAATCCTCCCGGCCAACGTCGCCGGCGGCGCCATGGCGTTGATCAACAGCATGGGCGCACTGGGTTCGTTTGGCGGCTCTTATCTGGTCGGTTACCTGAACAGCGCCACCGGTTCGCCCGGCGCCTCGTACTTGCTGATGAGCGGCGCGCTGATGTTCTCGGTGGTGCTGACCATTTTGCTCAAACCCGGTGCCAGCGACCGGGAACGGCCCACAGTAGCGCGTCCCCTCAGCGCTCAATCCTGAATTCAATTGAGAACATGAAGATGAAAAAGCAGGTCGTTCTGTACAAGAAACTCTCGCCCCAGCTGATGGCTCGTCTGCAGGCGCACACCGACGTGACGCTGATCGAAAGCCTGGACGCCGAAGGCCTGGCCAATCTGCGCGACGCCCTGCCCCGTGCCCACGGTTTGCTCGGCGCCAGCCTGAAGCTGGATGCCGAGCTACTGGACCTGGCACCCAATCTGCAAGCCATCGCCAGCGTCTCGGTGGGCGTCGACAACTACGACATCGACTACCTGACCGAGCGGCGCATCCTGCTCAGCAATACGCCGGACGTGCTTACCGAAACCACCGCCGACACCGGTTTCGCGCTGATCCTGGCCACCGCCCGGCGCGTGGTGGAACTGGCCAACATGGTTCGTTCAGGGCAATGGAAACGCAACATCGGCCCGGCGCATTTCGGCAGCGACGTGCACGGTAAAACCCTCGGCATCATCGGCATGGGCCGCATCGGCGAAGCCTTGGCGCAGCGCGGGCACTTCGGCTTCGGCATGCCGGTGATCTACCACAGCCACTCGCCGAAACCGGCAGTCGAACAACGCTTCAATGCGCAATACCGAAGCCTGAGCGAACTGTTGCAGCAGGCGGATTTCATCTGCCTGACGCTGCCACTGACCGCTGAAACCGAAGGGCTGATTGGCGCCGAACAGTTCGCGCTGATGCGCCCGGAAAGCATCTTCATCAACATTTCACGGGGCAAGGTTGTCGATGAGGCAGCATTGATCGATGCGTTGCGTACGGGGCAGATTCGCGCGGCGGGGCTGGATGTGTTCGAGCGTGAACCACTTGATCAGGACTCGCCGTTGCTGCAATTGAGCAATGTGGTAGCTACCCCGCACATCGGCTCGGCCACCCATGAGACTCGGGAGGCAATGGCGACCTGTGCAGTGGACAATTTGCTGGCGGCGCTGGTAGGTGAGCGGCCGGGGAATTTGGTGAACGGCGGCGCGTGGAAGGATTGAGGGATTCCCTGTTCTTCAGGTCGCCATTGCGAGCAACTCGCTCCTACAGTTTCAGTGGAATTCACAGATCTCGAGTTCACCACCGATTACTGTAGGAGTAAGCGAGCGCGCGATTGCGCCGACAGACACTCGACGTAGTGCTGAACAAACAGCCCGGCCTGATGTACATCGACCATTTCGGAGAACTGGCATCCACCATGCGATCCGATACCATTTGCCTAAGGAAACTACGTCGTTTAACCGGAATGTTCTCAGCCACTATTAAGACTCTTCAATCGAGCCAACCCCTGTTTTATATGACCCGCATTATCACCAATCGCCTCAAGCGCCCCTCGAATATTTCCACCAACCTCATCGGAACCACGCTGTTCGACCCAGAGTGTCAGCTCCATCAATGCTGCCTCCAAAGCCAATTGGTTGTGGTAAATTCTTTCAAGGACCTCTGGTAATAAATATTTTTCCGTCATGTTTTCGACTCCTTCGAAAAAATCAAAATTAGCAGCAGAACGGCTAGTGAAATAACCTCCTAGGTGTTGAAATTAAATTGCTAGTGGTCAACAGAACCTATTCCGTATTTCGATGTTTTTTGAATTGAAATTTTGAATGAATCGCCTTCCATAGAAGGCAAAAAATAGAATCTTTTCATTTCGGCTCCGTTTCGTTCACAACAAATAAACATCGGTCAACTGCATTCAGTGTCTGCATAAGATAAGCATTGTGATCGCCAACCTGAACGGAACTAGCCGATTAAAGAGAGAGACTTTTGTCCACCTACGTATGATCACCAGCTATAGCGCAACCCTACATTGGCTCCCCACGGTTGGTCGATTTTGTTGCCATTGCTGTAATCGAAATCGGCATGGATCGACACCTTGTCGCTCAGCGACACGGCCACGCCGGCGCCCAACTCTCCTCGGGAGCCCGACAGATCGTTGTTGAAGGTGTTGTTGTTGACCTTTACTTCGTTGTTGTTGGCGAACTCGTGTACATAGGCAGCACGGATGTAGGGCTGCACGGTCTTGTCATCCCACTGGAAGTTACGCCCGGCGGTTGCCCCGGCCTTGGCCAGCAACGAATGGGCGCGATCGCCTTCAGCGGACAGGCCGTTATCCAGGTCGTAATCCTTGCCCTGAATAATCACGCCCGACAGTTGGGTGAAGGGTTCAACGAAATAATCGTCAGCCAGTTTGATGTGTCGACCGAACTCCAGGGAGGCACCGACGCCATGGCTGTCGTAATTGCCCTTGGTCTTTTTGCCATCACTCAGGTGCACATCGGACTCGTTCTGGAACCGGTTGAACTTGAGCACGCCGTCGAAGTAGTAACCGCTCGGCTCATCCAGCCAGGTGGTGTAGGCGCCCAGGTAGTAACTGTCGATGGTGCCGCTGGTGCCACGGCTCAAGTCCAGGTCGGACTTGCTGTAACCGCCCAACACACCCACCAGCCATTGCCCGTCACCGAGCGGCAACGGCGCATCGGCACCGAACGACAGGCCCTGCTGAACTTGCCGGTAAGCGACGCCCGAACTGGCATCCACGTCGAACTTATTACCATAGGCGCGAATCCAGCCACCGGCCTTGCCGTGGTCCATGCGCACTTCGCCCATGCGGCTGCGCAAAGTGCTGAGCTCGCCATACCAAGCGGTCGGCGCCGCGTTGAACAGCGCGATCACCGATTGGGTGCCCGGACTGATGCTGCGCGTGAGGGTATCGAGGTACCAGTCAGTGCTGCTCAGTTTCACCAGGTCATAGGAGAACGCCCCCAGGTCCACCGTACCACCGGCCAGCGTGAACGTGGCATCACCGCCACCGATGTGCACCACCGGAGTCGAGCCGGCGGCCAAGGGTTCCGAGCCACTGGCATCAATCGATACAGTGTGGTTGCCGGTGGCATTGCCGCTCACGGTCAGCGTGTCGACCTGCCCAGTGTTGAAGTCAGTGTGCATGGCGAACGTACCGCCGCTGCCCGACAGCGTTTGCACATTCAAGTTGAAGTATTCGCCGGGATTGCCGAACTGGATGGTGCCGCCATTCATGTCCAGGTTTTGCACCGAACCGTCGCCGAGCATCACCCAGCGTGCGTTGCTGTTGACGCCCAGGTTCTGCACGTTCTGCAAACGACCGGTCAGGGTCGCGGAATTTTCCAGCACGACGTTGGCCGTACTGCCGCTTTCGGCGACGATATCGCCAACCAGCGTACTGTTGCCCACTCGCAGATTGGCTTCGGCGCCCCTGACAACATTCATCAAGATGCCGTTGCCCGCCGATAACGTAGAACCGTTGAGCACCGCGATGTTGGCCTTCGACGTGCCCGCAGTGCCGCGATCCACGAGGATCGCCGAACCATTGAGTCCGACAACGTCGGTATCGTTTAAAACCAGCGTACTGTTGGCATCGATCCCCAGATCAACGTCGATGTTGATGCCGTTGACGTGGCCGGTGATCGTGCTGCCATTGGCCTGGACGGTACCACTGAACACACGCAAACCATTGGCGAGGGTGCCGGTACCGGAAAGCGTCGAATGATTAAGCGTCAGGCTGCTTAACGCGTTCACGGTAGCCCCCGCGCTCACGCCGGTAATGTGGCTGTCACTGACAAATGCAGTGGAACCTTGCGTCCCCGCCGAGTTGCGACTGATCGCCAGACCTGTCCGACTATTTTCGATCGTGCTTCCAGTGATGGTCGCCGTACCGGCGTTCAAATGCACGCCATTGTTACCGGCTCCGTCAACCCGGGTGCCATTGAGGTTCAGCGTGGATTGGTTGACGGAGATATCAAAGGTCTGGCCGCCGTTGCTGTTCAAGGTCGATTCACCGTTCAACACGTAATTGTCGGGAGCGGTGGTGCCATCGATGTCCAACACCTCACCTGGGATTAAAACCCTTGCATACCCGATATCACTGATCAGCAACAATGGGGTGACAGATAACAGTTTTAAAACGCGGGACAGCGGATGCAGCTTGAACAATTTGACCGTCGACATATACACACCATTGGCGAACAAAAGTTGGAAAGCCGCGCATGCTAGAAAACAGCCCCTCATTCGTATGTAGGACTTATCCGACAGATTTCAGAGCGGATCTCCGTGTTCATAACCTGCCGCCATGGCTTTGCATGGGGCTTGGGCCGAAACGCAGACCGAATACCGGGCACTACCAAACGCTTCCCGCCGTTCTGCGCTTGGGAGCAGTAAACCGTGTTTTATGAATGTGCGTAACTGTCAAAGTTGACAGGTAGCGCCACTTTTTTTGCACTGGGAAGCGCTGTAATTTCAGGCCCGCAAGCCTTCGAGCAAGTCCGTGGCACATAGAGCAATCCGCCGGCAGGCGTCCGCCAGTTTTGCCCGGTCCACCACCAGGCCGATGCGGATATGCCCCGCCGCACTCGGCCCGAACGCCTCCCCGGCCAGCACCGACACGCCATAGCCTTCCAGCAACCGCTCGGCAAAGTGCTGGGCCGACAAACCGGTGGCGCGTACGTCGACCATCACGAACATGCCGCCGTCGGGGCGAACCGCGCGCAGGCTCGGGCAGTGGTCGAGGCTGGCGCACACCAGGTCGCGCCGCAGGCGATATTCTTCGCGCATCGACGCCACTTGCGGCAGGTTTTCATCCAGGGCCAGTTGCGCGGCGTTCTGGATGAAATCCGGAATGCCGAACAACATGCACAGCGACAGATTCACCAAATGTTCACACAGGGGTTTTGGCCCGATTACCCAGCCCACGCGCCAACCGCTCATGGCGTGGGATTTTGACAGGCTGTTGATGGTCGCCGTGCGCTCGGCCATGCCCGGCAAACTCGCCGGGCTGATGTGTTCGCCTTCGTACAGCAAGTCGCTGTAGACCTCGTCGCTGATCAGCCACAGGTCATGACGAATGCACAACGCGGCCAAGGTCTGCCAGGTCGACAGCGGCAAACTGGCGCCGGAGGGATTGTTAGGGCTGTTGAGCAACATGGCGCGGGTCTTCGGCGTGATGCGTGCGGCGACATCCAGCGGGTCGACACGAAAACCGTTTTGCGAGCGCACCGGCACCGGTACCACTTTCGCGCCGCAGGCACCGAACACCCCTTCGTAGGTGACGTACATCGGTTCGGCGACGAGCACTTCGTCGCCAGCGTCGAGCAGGCATTGCACCACCGAATACACCGCGCACTGCGCGCCGGGGAACACGATCACATGGTCGGCATCCACCGCTTGACCGCTGCGCCGGTGATGGCGCCGGGCAATGCTGGTACGCAAACCGTGGCTGCCGCGCACTGCCGGGTAGTGGGTGTCGCCGGCCAGCAAGCTGTCGATGGCCGCGTTTACGATGGGTTGTGGGGTGTCGAAATCCGGGTCGCCAATCGACAGCAGCAGGACATCGACACCCTGCTCGCGCAACTCAAGCGCTCGATCGTGAATCTGCCAGGCCGCCGCACCGTCACCGGCGATTCGTTGGGTCAAGGTTGAGTAGCGCATGCGGTTCTCCTGTCGCGCGGTTTTCCTTGCCTCAACCCTATCTCAAATCGGTGAACGCGCCACCCTGCGAGCCTTTGTTTAAAGGTGTTTAAGGATACTTCCTGAAAGCCACAAGACCTTGCGCCATTGCCTACGGGTACGCCAGAATCCGCCGGCTTGTGCGCTCTGAGGGCCATCGGTAACTTGATTCGTGTCACTGATTGTCAGTGACCGGGTTTAGCAGCCCGGCCATAAACTCCGGTTGTGCAAGCATCTGTCACACAGGTATTTCGTTGCCTGTACTTGATGGTAGCTGTACGCAGGGCGCCCTCGGGCGCGCCGGATTTCTGAGTTTGCCGGTCTGCTAACCTGCGTGCAGCTGCCACCCTCTTCGTTTAGCAGCAAGGAGGGTTGGCGACCATTAGGAAACTCTGACATGAAGAAGCCTTCGCCAAACCCGCCGGATACCGATCCGACGTCCCCGTACGAATCCGATTCAAACAAACTCAACGAAGCCGCCGAACGCGCCCTCAACTTCCACTTCCCCTCGACCGCCGACATCAAAGCCACGCCGCGCACGGTCAGCACATTGTTCACCGTCGACCCCGAAGTCACGACCGAAACCCTGATGGTGTATCTGGTGGAAACGCTGGCCTCGGTCGATGTGATGGTCCATCAACTGGTCGATCATCTGGAGGGTGGTGATCGCAACGCCCTGCTGGGCATTTCCAACAGCGTGATGCTGGCGGAAATCACGGCGAACCGGGTGCTGGATCAGATTGATCCACCGCAGTAGTCACCGTAAAAGAGCTTTTGTGGCGAGGGAGCTTGCTCCCGCTCGGTTGCGTAGCAGCCGTCGCTTTTTGGACTGCTGCGCAGTCCAGCGGGAGCAAGCTCCCTCGCCACAGGTTCTGTCAGCGCTGGCGGGCAACCATTTGCCAGACCCGTGCAATGTCTGTCGCCCGCTCTTGCAGCAAACGCGGCGCCTGGGTGCAGGCTTGCTCCAGCGTCATCGGCCCACTCGTCAAGGCGAACGCGGCATCGATGCCATGTTCATAGAGGGCCTGATAGCCCTCGCCCAGCGTACCGGCAATCACAATCACTGGCACGCCATGCAGTTGAGCGATGCGCGCCACACCAAACGGCGTCTTGCCGCGCAGGGTTTGTGCGTCGAAACGGCCTTCGCCGGTGATCACCAGATCGGCATTTTCAACCGCTTCAGCCAGGCCCACCAGTTCGGCGACCACCTCGACCCCGGCCTTGAACTGCGCTCCGAGGAACGCCTTGGCGGCAAACCCCAAACCGCCCGCCGCACCACTGCCCGGCTCGTCGCGCACGTCCTTTTCCAACACCTTGGCGCAGTGATCGGCAAAGTGCCCCAATGCCTGATCCAGTTGCTCGACCTGCTCGGGCGACGCACCTTTTTGCGGACCGAAAATCGCCGAGGCACCGTGTGCGCCGCACAGTGGGTTGTTGACGTCGGCGGCGATGTCGAAACGCACGTTGGCCAATCGCCGGTCGACTTCGCTCAGGTCAATGCGGGCCAACTGCCCGAGCGCCAAACCGCCCGGTGCGAGCGACTTGCCCTGAGCATCCAGCAGTTTCACACCCAACGCTTGCATGGCTCCGGCGCCGGCGTCATTGGTCGCACTGCCGCCAATGGCCAGGATCACCCGTTGCGCCCCGGCATCCAGCGCTGCGCGAATCAACTCGCCGGTACCGAAGGTGCTGCTGATGCAGGCATCACGCTGAGCCAGCGGCACCAACTGCAAACCGCTGGCCTCGGCCATCTCGATGATTGCGCTGTGGCTCTCGGGCAACCAGCCCCATGCGGCGTTAACCGGCGCGCCCAATGGCCCGCGAACCTGAGTACGGCGCAGCTCGCCGTTGCAGGCCGCCAGCACCGACTCGACCGTCCCCTCCCCACCGTCGGCCATCGGGCATTTGATCAACTGCGCATTTGGCCAAACGTCAGCCAGACCGAGGGCAATGGCGTCGGCCACGCCTTGGGCGCTGAGGCTGTCTTTGAACGAATCAGGGGCGATCACGATTTTCATGGGAATTCTCCAGTTCCATTGCCCCCATGCTGCCAGCCGCCCGGCGCAATGACGCCGGGCCGCTGCACAAGCGGCTGTATGGATTATTGTTCATTTCCACAAATAGCGGCGGTTACACAGGAACCCTGTAGGTGCCAGCCTGCTGGCGATTAACGTCCAGACACCGCGGTCATTCAGACGGGGCGCGTTATCGTTGACGTCCATCGCGAGCAGGCTCGCTCCTACAGGGGGAATGTGTTGTTTATGAGTTTGCGTCAGTCTGCGGTAGCAACTGCACGCCCAGGTACAACGCCAGCATGCCGTCCAGCTTCAACGGATCAACCCCGCTGAGCTCGGCAATTCTTTCCATGCGATAACGCAAACTGTTGCGGTGAATGCCCAAGGCTTCGGCGCAGGCCTGGCTTTGGCCGTCGTGTTCGCACCAACTGCGTAATGTCGCGAGCAACTGGCCGTTGCTGTCCTTGGCAATGACCTTGCGCAAAGGGTTGAGCAGCTCGTCCAGCGCATCGTCGTTGCGATGCCGCCAAAGCATCACTGGCAATCGATAGCGGTTGAGCGTGAGCAAGCGGCAAGCGGGCAACACGCCGCGCCCGTAAGCCAGCAAGTCGCCGACACGACGATAGCAGCGGCGCAATCCCGTCAGACCGTCGGCCTGCCCGCCCACCGCGACGCGCAGAATGTTCCAGCCCAGGCCATCGAGCTTTTCCAGCAGCCGATCGTTTTCGATGGACTGGCTGGCCGGTCGGCACCACAGCAACGATGACGTCGAGGAACTGACGCACCAGCTATCGGGATACCGGCTGGTCAGCCAGGCACTGAGCGCCTCGGCGGTTTGCCCCGGCCCGTGTTCCATGCCCAATTCGAACAAATACGGCACCCGCGTCATCTGCGGTTTGAGCCCCAGTTGTTGTGCCTCATCGATCAATCGCGGCGAGTCTCCGGCCTCGCTGAGCAACAAGGCCAACAGGTCATCACATCGCTGGCGCCGCCATTGCTGCTCGGCCTGCTGGTTGCGCTGGCCCACCAGCATCTCGGCGGTCATGCGTACCAGTTCAGCGTAGGTGCGCAACTGCTCGGGTTCGCCAGTGATGCCCAGCACGCCGATCAAGCGCTGGTCGAGCATCAGCGGCAGATTGATGCCCGGCTGCACACCTTTGAGGTGGATCGCGGTTTGCGCGTCGATCTCCACCACGCGGCCGTTGGCCAACACCAGTTGCGCGCCTTCGTGGCGGGTGTTGACCCGCTCCGGTTCGCCGCTGCCGAGAATCAGCCCCTGACTGTCCATCACGTTGACGTTGTACGGCAGGATGGCCATCGCGCGGTCGACGATGTCCTGCGCCAGGTCGTGATCGAGTTCGAACATAACGGTGATCCTTGAAAGCGTGAGCGCCTGGCGGTTGTTCACCCGCACAGGCCTTGGTTGCAAACCCTGTGCTCAGGCACAAAGACAGCAGCCCCGAGGGTGGTCGAGACTCTGCGGGCGATCAACGTTACCCTTTGCATCGCAAAAAATCATAATAAAGAGAGAGCCGCCATGTCACAGAGCGCCGCCGCAACCCAGGCCATCGTTGACGAAAAAAACGCCGTCTACAAACGTATTACCCTGCGTTTGATCCCCTTCATTTTCATCTGCTACCTGTTCAACTACCTCGACCGGGTGAACGTGGGCTTCGCCAAGTTGCAGATGCTCGACGCACTCAAATTCAGTGAAACCGTGTACGGCCTCGGCGCCGGGATCTTCTTTATCGGCTACGTGCTGTGCGGCGTGCCGAGCAACCTGGCATTGACCAAATTCGGCCCACGGCGCTGGATCGCGCTGATGATGATCACCTGGGGCACGCTGTCGACCTGCCTGCTGTTCGTTACCACGCCCACCGAGTTCTACACCTTGCGCCTGTTCACCGGCGCGGCCGAAGCCGGGTTCTTCCCGGGCGTGGTGCTGTATCTCTCGCAGTGGTTCCCGACGTTCCGCCGTGGCCGCATCATGGCGCTGTTCATGTCGGCGATCCCGGTGTCCGGCCTGCTCGGCAGCCCGTTTTCCGGCTGGATCCTCAACCACTTCGCCGCCGGCCAGGGCGGTTTGGCCGGCTGGCAGTGGATGTTCCTGCTGCAAGGCATTCCGACCGTGATCCTCGGCGCCCTCGCCTACTTCCTGCTCAGCGACAGCTACGCCAACGCCAAATGGCTCACGCCATTCGAGCGCTCGGTGCTGGAGGCCGACCACGCCGAAGACCTGGCCAACCAACCGAAAACCACCACCGACTCGCT
>NZ_RCNW01000173.1:0-3139 GCF_004307605.1 Pseudomonas sp. Sample_24 | reverse complement strand
CCTCGTGCATCTTCACCACCGATGTGCGTGAAGCCGAGCAGTTCATGTCGGCGGTAGGCAGTGACTGCGGCATTGCCAACGTCAACATCGGCCCGAGCGGTGCGGAAATCGGCGGCGCGTTCGGTGGCGAGAAAGAAACCGGCGGCGGCCGTGAGTCGGGCTCCGATGCATGGCGCGGCTACATGCGTCGTCAAACCAACACCGTGAACTACTCGCTGGAGTTGCCGTTGGCCCAGGGCATCACGTTCGATTAAATACAACTTTTGAACCCATGAAGATCACTGTGGGAGCGGGCTTGCCCGCGATGGCAATCGGTCAGTCACCTGGATGTTGAAGGTGCTGACGCTATCGCGGGCAAGCCCGCTCCCACAGGTAAATGGTGTGTTAGTTAGGTTTCTGTTGGAGTCTGGCAATGCCGTTACGCGAAGAGTGTCTGTGGGAAAAACTGACGCCGCAAAGGCCCGACAACGCGGCGCTCAAGGGGGAAGTGAAGGTCGATGTCTGCGTCATCGGCGCCGGGTTTACCGGTTTGTCGGCGGCGGTGCATCTGCTGGAACAGGGCAAAACCGTTTGCGTGCTGGAAGCCCATCGCGCCGGGCATGGCGGCTCGGGGCGCAACGTCGGGCTGGTCAACGCGGGCATGTGGATTCCCCCGGACGAGATTGAAGCCGGTTTTGGCACTGAGGTCGGCAGCCAGCTCAACCGCATGCTCGGTGCGGCGCCATCCCTGGTGTTCAGCCTTGTGGATAAATACAACATCGATTGCCAGTTGCGCCGCGAAGGCACGCTGCACATGGCGCACAACGCCCGCGGCGAAGCCGACTTGCGCAGTCGTGAAGAACAATGGAAACGTCGCGGTGCGCCGGTGGAACTGCTCACCGGTCAAGCGTGCGAACAAGCCACCGGCACCAAAAAAATTGCCGCCGCGCTGCTCGATCGGCGTGCCGGTACGCTTAACCCGATGGCCTATACCACGGGGCTGGCCAAGGCGGCCATTGGTCTGGGTGGTCAATTGTTCGATCATTCACCCGTCAGCCGACTCGAACGTCAGGGGCAGCGCTGGTCGGTGCAGACTGCACAGGGTTCGGTGCTGGCCGAGCAAGTGGTGATCGCCTCCAATGCCTATACCGAAGGCGACTGGACTGAGTTGCGGCGTAACTTTTTCCCCGGTTACTACTATCAGGTGGCTTCGGTGCCGCTGACCGAAGACGCCGCTCAGCAAATCTTGCCCGGTGGCCAGGGTTCCTGGGACACCCGGCAAGTGCTCAGCAGCATTCGTCGTGACAAGGACGGTCGCCTGCTGCTGGGCAGTCTGGGCAATGGCAATCAGAAGCCGACCTGGTTTCTCAAAGCCTGGGCCGACCGGGTGCAGCAGCATTATTTTCCTTACCTCAAACCGGTCGAATGGGAATGCACCTGGACCGGATGCATCGCTTTTACTCCCGATCATCTGATGCGCCTGTTCGAACCGGCGCCCGGTTTAGTGGCAGTCACCGGTTACAACGGTCGTGGCGTGACCACCGGAACGGTGGTGGGCAAAGCGTTCGCAGATTACTTGTGTAACGGAAATCCTCAAGCGCTGCCGATTCCCTTCGCGCCCATGCAGCCATTGGCCGCAGCAGGGTTGCGCAGTTACCTGTACGAAGCGGGGTTTTCGCTGTATCACGCGGGCCAGTGCCTGCGGATCGTTATCTGAATGTGGAATTTTGCAGCGCAAAGCGGCGCTTTTTAGATCAGCAGCTAGCCTGTAGTGGTGCGGGTTGTAGCAGTCCCGCACCAGCAGTGTGCACTTCGGTGACGCACGTTGTTACAGGCTGGTTGCACGTCGTTTAAAGCCGCGGTTGCAATGATGGCGCAGGCGGGTTGCGCCTCAAATAAAAAATGGTTTTACCTTCCGCGGTTTAGACGGTTGCACGCCCAATGAAAATGGGCTCGAAACAGTCGAAAAAACAATAAGGCAGCGACTTTTTTCAGAATAAAAAACCGATGGCACGGCCCTTGCTCTGAGCATTCAGTGAAGTCGCAGTGCCAATTAAAAAAAAACCTTGGAGCACCACCTCATGTCCCAGACGTTTTACAAGAAAGGCTTTCTGGCCCTCGCAGTGGCAACTGCGCTGGGTGTTTCTGCGTTTGCTCAGGCTGACATCAAGATCGGCGTAGCGGGACCAATGACCGGTGCCAACGCGGCATTTGGCGAACAGTACATGAAGGGTGCACAGGCGGCGGCCGATGCGGTCAACGCGGCGGGCGGGGTTAACGGGGAAAAAATCGTACTGGTCAAGGGCGATGACGCCTGCGAACCGAAACAGGCTGTGACGGTCGCCAAAGACCTGACCAACCAGAAAGTGGCCGGCGTCGTCGGTCACTTCTGCTCCTCGTCGACCATCCCGGCCTCCGAGATCTACGACGAAGCGGGCATCATCGCCATTACTCCAGGCTCCACCAACCCACAGGTTACCGAACGCGGCCTGAGCGCCATGTTCCGTATGTGCGGTCGTGACGACCAGCAGGGCATCGTGGCCGGCGATTACATCGTCGACGTGCTCAAGGGCAAGAAAGTCGTCGTGCTGCACGACAAGGACACCTACGGCCAAGGCCTGGCTGACGCCACCAAGGCTCAACTGGTCAAGCGCGGCGTAACGCCTGTGCTGTACGAAGGCCTGACCCGTGGCGAGAAAGACTTCAGCACCATCGTGACCAAGATCCGTGGCGCTGGCGCTGACGTTGTCTACTTCGGTGGTCTGCACCCGGAAGCCGGCCCTCTGGTTCGTCAACTGCGTGAACAAGGCCTCAAAGACGTCAAGTTCATGTCCGACGACGGCATCGTGACCGACGAACTGGTGACCACCGCTGGCGGTCCGCAATTCGTTGACGGCGTGCTGATGACCTTCGGTGCCGACCCTCGCCTGCTGCCAGACAGCAAGACCGTGGTAGACGCCTTCCGCAAGGCCGGTACCGAGCCTGAAGGCTACACCCTGTACGCCTACGCTTCGGTGCAAACCCTGGCTGCAGCCTTCAACGGCGCCAAGTCCAACAGTGGCGAAAAAGCCGCTGAGTGGCTGAAGAAGAACCCGGTCAAGACCGTCATGGGCGAGAAGACCTGGGACAGCAAGGGCGACCTGAAAGTCTCCGACTACGT
>NZ_RCNW01000011.1:0-3161 GCF_004307605.1 Pseudomonas sp. Sample_24 | reverse complement strand
CGCACCGGTTTCGGTCCGAACCTGTTCGATGAATGGCGTTATCTGGATGTGGGCCAACCGTATCAGGACAACTCCAAGCGTCCGCTGAACAAGGACTTCGTGCTCAATGCCGAGCGTTACCAAGGCGCCAGCGTGTTGTTGGCCCGCGAGAACTTCGGTTGCGGCTCCAGTCGTGAACACGCGCCATGGGCGCTGGAAGAGTACGGTTTCCGCAGCATCATCGCGCCAAGCTACGCCGACATCTTCTTCAACAACAGCTTCAAGAACGGCTTGCTGCCGATCATCTTGAGCGATGCCGAAGTCGATGAACTGTTCAAGCAGGTCGAAGCCGAACCGGGTTATCAGTTGCAGATCGATCTGCAAGCCCAGACCGTGACCCGCCCGGATGGCAAGGTGTTGAGTTTCGAAATCGACGCGTTCCGCAAACACTGCCTGCTCAACGGCCTGGACGATATCGGCCTGACCTTGCAGGACGGCGATGCGATTGCAGCGTTTGAAGCCAAACACCGTGTGAGCCAGCCGTGGTTGTTCCGCGACGCTTGATCCGAAATCGATGTAGCCAGGGCCGGCCTCATCGCGAGCAAGCTCAGCTCCTACAGGTTTTGTGAGCGCCACAGACTTGTAGGAGCAAAGCTTGCTCGCGATGACGACGGCCCAGGCACTACAAGACTAGACCCCGAAAAAGGAAGTCCCCATGACCAGCACCGCCCAGCACAGTCAGGTAGTCCAGAAGCAATTCGGTGAACAGGCCGCCGCCTACCTGAGCAGCGCCGTACACGCTCAAGGCACTGAATTTGCGCTGCTACAGGCCGAGCTGGCGGGGCAGGGCGATGCCCGGGTGCTGGATCTGGGCTGCGGCGCCGGCCACGTCAGTTTTCACGTCGCTTCGCTGGTGAAAGAAGTGGTGGCCTACGACCTGTCGCAGCAGATGCTCGACGTGGTCGCTGCCGCTGCCGTCGATCGTGGCTTGAGCAACGTGATCACGGTTAACGGCGCCGCCGAACGCTTGCCGTTTGCCGATGGCGAGTTCGACTTCGTGTTCAGCCGTTATTCGGCGCACCACTGGAGCGATCTTGGCCTGGCCTTGCGCGAAGTGCGCCGGGTATTGAAACCGGGTGGCGTGGCGGCGTTCGTCGACGTGTTGTCACCGGGCAGCCCGTTGTTCGACACTTACCTGCAAAGCGTCGAAGTGCTGCGCGACACCAGCCATGTGCGCGATTATTCTGCTGGCGAGTGGTTGCGGCAGGTCAGCGAGGCGGGGTTGCATACCCGCAGCACTAGTCGTCAGCGGCTACGTCTGGAATACAACAGCTGGGTCGAGCGCATGCGTACACCTGAAGTGATGCGCGCGGCGATCCGCGAATTGCAGCAATCGATGGGCAACGAAGTACGCGAATATTTTCAGATTGAGGCCGATGGTTCGTTCAGCACCGATGTGCTGGTGCTGATGGCTGAACGATAAGCGTCGAACGATAAGCATTTTTCCGGGCGCGCCGGTTGATGGCGCGCCGACAGAAGACATGAGGAAAGCATGAGCAAGCAGATTCTGATTCTCCCAGGCGACGGTATTGGCCCGGAAATCATGGCCGAAGCGGTCAAAGTGCTGGAATTGGCCAGCGACAAGTTCGACCTGGGCTTCGAGCTGAGCCATGACGTGATCGGTGGCGCGGCCATCGACAAACACGGCGTGCCGCTGGCCGACGAAACCCTGGAGCGTGCCCGCGCAGCCGATGCCGTGCTGCTGGGCGCCGTTGGCGGCCCAAAATGGGATGCCATTGAGCGTGACATCCGCCCTGAGCGTGGTCTGCTGAAAATCCGTGCGCAATTGGGTCTGTTCGGTAACCTGCGCCCGGCGATCCTGTACCCGCAATTGGCCGAAGCCTCCAGCCTGAAGCCGGAAATCGTTGCCGGCCTGGACATCCTGATCGTTCGCGAGCTGACCGGCGGCATCTACTTCGGCGCGCCACGCGGCACCCGCACCCTGGAAAACGGCGAGCGTCAGTCCTACGACACCCTGCCGTACAGTGAAAGCGAAATACGCCGCATCGCCCGCGTCGGCTTCGACATGGCCATGGTGCGTGGCAAGAAGCTGTGCTCGGTGGACAAGGCCAACGTATTGGCGTCCAGCCAACTGTGGCGTGAAATTGTCGAGGAAGTGGCCAAGGATTACCCTGAAGTCGAACTGAGCCACATGTACGTCGACAACGCCGCCATGCAGTTGGTGCGTGCGCCCAAGCAGTTCGATGTGATCGTCACCGACAACATGTTCGGCGACATTCTGTCCGACCAGGCGTCGATGCTCACCGGTTCCATCGGTATGCTGCCTTCGGCGTCCCTGGACACCAACAACAAAGGCATGTACGAGCCGTGCCACGGTTCGGCGCCAGACATCGCGGGCAAAGGCATTGCCAACCCGCTGGCGACCATTTTGTCGGTTTCGATGATGCTGCGTTACAGCTTCAACCAGCAGGTCGCGGCCGATGCCATCGAACAAGCCGTCAGCCTGGTGCTGGATCAAGGTTTGCGCACGGGCGACATCTGGTCGGCCGGTTGCACTAAAGTCGGGACGCAGGAAATGGGTGACGCAGTAGTCGCCGCGCTGCGGAATCTGTAATCTCTCGGGCCCGCTGCCCATTTCACCCCTGAAAGCAGCGGCCCACATTTCAAGAAGGTGTAGTTGCGATGAAACGTGTAGGTCTGATCGGTTGGCGCGGTATGGTCGGTTCCGTGCTCATGCAGCGGATGCTGGAAGAGCAGGATTTCGATCTTATCGAACCGGTGTTTTTCACCACTTCCAATGTCGGTGGCCAAGGCCCGTCCGTGGGCAAGGACATTGCTCCGCTCAAGGACGCTTACAGCATTGAAGAGCTGAAAACCCTCGACGTGATTCTGACCTGCCAGGGTGGCGACTACACCAGCGAAGTCTTCCCGAAACTGCGCGAAGCCGGCTGGCAGGGTTACTGGATCGACGCCGCTTCCAGCCTGCGCATGCAGGATGACGCGGTCATCGTACTGGACCCGGTCAACCGCAAGGTCATCGACCAGCAGCTGGACGCGGGCACCAAGAACTACATCGGCGGCAACTGCACCGTCAGCCTGATGCTGATGGGCCTGGGTGGCCTGTTCGAAGCCGGTCTGGTCGAGTGGATGAGCGCCATGAC